>DAOTMJ010000024.1 GCA_035450225.1 Candidatus Hydrogenedentota bacterium | reverse complement strand
TTCCGAAGGCGGCTACGAGACCCATGGCATCACATCCAACGCGGTCACTTTGCCCGTGTGGGGTTATGGCGAAGGCTTTTTCCGTTATTATAATGCGGCTTGGGGCCATCCCTACAGCGCATTCCGGGAACAAACCATCGCCCGTGCCGCTGAAACCCTCGCATTTGTGCGCGGACGCCCGTGGTTCCTGTTCGTTCACAGCGCCGGCGTGCATAGCCCCTATATTCCTCCCGCCTTGTTTGCAAAACAGTTCGCCCCGGATCTTCCTGCTTCCGAGGAGGCCGTAAAGGCATGGCTCGACACATGTCCGGAAACCCCGACCGAATATTATGAAATGTTCACGTTCGGCTATGAAGCGGGCGCCCCGGATCCGGCTGCGACCATGCGATCCAAAGAAGAAATGGACGCCATGGTGAAGAAACGGGCGTCGGACGCCTATGATGCCTGGGTCGCCTACAACGACTGGCTCTTTTCCCGCCTGTTGGACGACTTGAAAAAGGCGGACATGTACGATGACTCCATCATCGTTTTATTGTCCGATCATGGCGAAGAATTCTGGGAGCACGGCGGTATCTTCCACGGCAACACCCTCTTCGAGGAAATGCTTCGGGTACCGCTCCTGATCAAACTGCCGAAACAGGCGCATGCGGGACGCGTCATCGAATCGCTGGTGGAAATGGTGGATCTTGCGCCGACGCTTCTGGAGTTGGCGGGGCTTCCGCCGGAGCCGCAATTCAGGGGCCGGTCCTTTGCGGAATTGATAACCGGCGGCCAAGGCGCGAAACGTGTCGGTTTTTCGTATCTGGGCAGCCAGGATCGCAATATCGCCAAAACGACAACGCTCAAATGCCTTTACGATCCGTCGGGACAGCCTAGTCAATGGTACGATCTGGCCGCCGATCCAGGGGAACAGCGCGCATTGACCATGGCTCCGGAAGGCGGGCGCGAACTCGAGCAGCAGGCCCGTTGGCTCATGATGCTGGGCGTCAGCGGACTTCATGTGCATATCCGGTGCAGTCCGGATCAAGCGCAAACGCTGGCCGGAATCCTAAAGAGTCCCCTGATTCATCATTTCCGGTATGGACAAACCCATGGCGCAGGCCGTGTCGAGCGCGCCAACGACATGCTGTCTTTCACGGCGCAAATTGGAGCGGAGGCTTTGGACGATCCGGAGGCCATGCAACTTCGGATTGCCTTGCCTGACAGTTCGCCAAAACATCGGGCGGATATTCATCTGTGGGCATCCGTCAACGCCGATGCGCCGATTTCCCTGTCGGTGCTCAAGGACGGCGCGCCGGTGGACAGGGAGTCGGTGTTCATCGGTGAAAACCAGATGCACGGTCTTCTGGATGGGGCGCCGTTTTTCATCGCCGACGCCATTTCGCCAAACGATCGGACCGCGTGGCTCGCGGACGATTTCGGCGTGTATGTATGGTATGTCCCCGAGACAAACACGGCGGATATTGACCGGCACGATCGATCGGACGCCTTGCAGGCCATGGAAGCCCTTGGCTACATCGGCAGCGATCCGGCCAGCATCAATGAATGCGACCGGCGCAACGAACGGTTGCAGCGTGAATGCGATCTGTATGAGGTGGCCAAATATTGGTTTGATTATGTGGATCAGCATCCCAAGGCCGCCCGCGCCCATTATTGGTTGGGCGCGGCGCTTGAACGCATCGAAATGCCCAAACGCGCAGCGGAAGCCTATGCCGCCGCGGAGAAACTGGCCCCGCGATTGCCTTCTTTCACCATGGATTTGGCCGAAGCATGGATGCGGCTTGGCCGTTACGATGCCGTGGCCGGTTCACTGCAACGAATTATCGCGCTGGCGCCCGCGGATCCGGATATTCTCAGCCGCGTTCTCGCCCTTACCCGCCAAGTGGCCGAAGACGTTGCGATGGTCGAATCGGCGCCCATTGACGTATGTTGCGAAGCCTTGAAACTGGCGGCGGTCGGTGCTGAAACCGAACTGCAGCGTGGAATGTTCGCGGAAAAGAAGGGCGACAGGGAAAACGCCGTCGCCGCCTATTCGCGCGCGATAGAATTCGATCCGAACAATTACAAGGCGTTCCTTGGGCTTGCGCGGGCGCTGCAAAAACAGGGCGCCAAGGAAAAAGCGCTGGAAGCCGTCGAAAAGGCGCTGGTCCTGGTTCCCGACAGTGCGGACGCTTTGCGATGCAAGGCTTCCATCCAGGAAGACATGGAGCCGCCGAAATCCGATGCCCATAAGTGAGCCGGCTCGGCGTGTTTTCCGCCTGCGATAATGATGACGAACATGGCCGGAGGGCGGGGATGCGCATTTTCAGGGAACATTCGGCAGAAACCATCGCGCAAGGCCGTATGGTATATTGGAACGAAACGGACGGGAGAACGCGGCCCCATCGGGGTGGCGGTTGCACAACCCGCGCCGGCATGGGAGACGCGCATGAAAATCGTTTACGCAAGCGCTTTGATCTGCATCGTTGCGGCGGCGCCGGGTTGCGCAACGTCCGGTCAGCGACAGGGAGAAAACGTCATGCTTGAAGTCAGCGAATTGCCCGCGATTAAGGAATTGCCGGACGTGTTTCGGTTCATGGACGGCCGGAAGGTCGAAACGAAGGCCGATTGGCAGCGGCGTCGCGCGGAAATCATTGCGATGCTCGAACATTATGAATACGGGCATATGCCGCCCGCGCCGAAACTGCGCGTAATCGAGGAAAGCGCAACGCCGGTCTTCGACGGCAAGGCGCTGGATGTCCGGGCCGTGGTGGCGTTCGACGATAAGCCGCTTCGCGTGCATATGGGTCTTTTCATTCCGCAAGGCGCCCCGGGCCGAAAGTATCCCGCCGTGATTGAAACCGGCGCGGTTTGGGGCGAGAAGATGCAGGAGGCGGCGCGGCGCATGATCGATCGCGGCTACATCTTCGCGGGATACGACCGCCATGAAATTGACCGGGACGACGCGGATCGTTCGGATGGCGTGCATCCGCTGTATCCGGAGTACGACTGGGCGACGCTTGCCGCGTGGGCGTGGGGCGCCCGGCGAACGCTGGATTATCTGCTGACACGGCCCGAAGTGGACGCGGCGCATGTCGCCGTCACCGGCCACTCACGCGGCGGCAAGACGGCGCTTTGGGCCGGGGCGCTGGACGAGCGCTTCGCGCTGGTGGCGCCGCATGCCTCCGGAGCGGGCGGCGCGGGTTGTTTCCGCATCATGGGACCGGGTGCGGAATCCCTGGAAATAATAACCTCTCCCAAACGCTTTCATTACTGGTTCCATCCGCGCTTGGCGACTTTCGCGCGGCAGGAAGAACGGTTGCCGTTCGATCAGCATTTTCTGAAGGCGCTCGTCGCCCCGCGCGCCCTGTTGTCCGTCGAGGGGCTGGCGGATCATTGGGCCAATCCGCTGGGCACGCAGCGCACGTATCAGGCCGCGCAGCCCGTGTTCGATTTTCTGGGCGTTCCGGACAAGAATGCCATATTCTTCCGCGAGGGCGGCCACGACGTGACGCTGGACGACTGGGACGCGCTGCTCGATTTCGCGGACGCTTGTTTCTTCGGCAAAACGCCCGCCCGGCGGTTCAACGCGCTGCCGTTTCCGTGACGCCGTTCCCGGCGCGGCTCTATTTTTTCGAATTCCGCTCCGCCTGTTGGGCATGCGCGACATGGAGCCGCCACGCCACGATAATCATCAGCAGGGCAAAGAGGATGCTGGTGGACAGCGTCAGGAGGTTGGCGTTGTGGATGCCGGTTTCGGCATCGCCGCGCATCAACTGTCCGATGACCACTTCCTGCACGATGGGTCCGATGCTTCCAATGCCGTTGACGATGCCCGCCACCGCCACGCCGTTTGCCTCGCCGGCGACCGCAATCGCCGCCGCGCCGGTCAGCAGGCTGTCGGGGCCGTACACCATGAATCCGACGATGCCGAAACACAGCGCCACGCGCATCGGACTCGTGCCGAGATAGATGACGGCGAGGTATCCCAGGATGGCGCCCAAGGCCATGACAAAGCACAGCACCGCCCAATTGCCCCGAAAGAAGCGGTCGAGCACATAGCCCGCCACGATGGTGCCCACGACTCCCGTGTTGTCGAAGATCATCGAGGCGTAACTGGCGTCGGCGACGCTCATGCCCTGAATGTTCAGGAAGGCGGGCAGCCATGAATCGAGCGCATAACGCAGGAATTTGATGCAGAAATAGCTGCATCCCATGATCATCACCAGCGGATTGAACAGAAGCGCGAAATAATCGCGAAACGACACCGTTCGTTCCTGCGACGCCTCGACGGCATGGGAGTAGTCGTCCCCCCGCTGTTCGACGATCGGCGGCAGCCCCACATCTTCGGGGCGGTCACGCAGCCAGAAATACATGAGCCACCAGATGCCGATGGTCAGGGCCGTGCAGCCGAAAAACGACCATCGCCATTGCGGGCCGCCGGCCGTGAGCGCCGCCACGTTGATCCCGATGAATCCGAGGCTGAAGGCCAGATGCGTGCCGGCGGGTCCCAACAACCAGCCGCCCAGCGCCTTGTAGAGGATGTTGCCGACGATGTGATTGGTCGTCCACCATCCCATGATGGTGCCGCGCTCGTTGCTGCGCAGCCACTGCGACACGCCGCCCACGCAGCCGGGCCAGCCCGCCGCCTGCACCAATCCGTTTATAATCATGAACACCATGAAAGTTGCGAACGAATTGGCGAATCCGAAGACGATGTTGCAGGCGATCGAAACGCCCAAGCCGCCCAGTAAAATGATGCGAGGTCCCCATTTGCGGCCCAGATAACCGTTGATGAACTGGCCGACCATATAGGCGAACAAAAAAGCGGCCCAGACATGGGCCGTGTCGCTCAGTTCCCAGTGCAAATCCCCTGCGATGGACGTCTTGGCGATGGTAAAGATTTTGCGGGTCAGGTAATACCCCATGTATCCGATGTAGGTCGAGATGAGAATCCGCCAGCGCCACGAGGCTTGTTCGGGCGTCAATCCGCCCTGGACCGCCCGCTTTATTCCAGCCCAAATGCCGGTCTTTTCGTTCAGTTGTCGTTGGTTGACCATGATGAAGAAACCTCCTGCCAAAATCGCCGTACCATAGCATATTTTGAATGCGCCGGGTTAGCGCATGGGGGGCGATATTGAACAAGTCCGCTTCAGAAACGGCCCAGAACGGCGTTGATTAGTCCCTGCAAATCGGTTGCGGTCACATCGCCGCCGTCCACGTCGCAGGCACAATCCGTGTCTGCCCCAAGCAGGAAATTGACCATTTTCTGCACATCGGCGGCATTGACGCCCCCATCGTGGTTGATGTCGGCGCCGGCCAACGTAACATCCGCGCGCGTGGCGGCGCCTTCCCCGACGGCGATGCCCGCCACTCCGATCGGCGCGTAGCCGGGCGCCGATACAATCAAGTCGTAAACGCCGGGCAGCAGCATGCGATGATAGTCGCCGACGGCGGGATCGGTGAAAACGGGATGGGTGTTGTCGCGCACGCGCACGCGGGCGTGGATCGGCGCGCCGGTGTCGCGATCCGTCACAATACCGCGTATGCCGATGTGCACGGCCTCCAGATAGGCCAGCATCGCCTCCCGGTTGTTGTCCCAAATCGCGGGCAGGGTGCTCGCGGCCGGCGCGAACGTGTTGGAGAGTTCGATCGTCACCTCATTGCAACTCGCGTACCGGTAATTCCAATCCTGCATGCCGCCTGAAATAACGTACCAGACCGCGCCGTTCACAATTCCGTTTTTAAATTGGGTGCTGTTCCACATGGGCGTGTTTTCGATGGAATATCGCAACGAGATGTCGCGGAACAGCGCATCGTCCGGCGTCGGTGAATTCTGGCCGCTGGGCTTGCCGTCGTCGTCGTAAGGATAATTGACGACGAGCGCGCCGGTATGGAAATTTGCCGAGGCCACAAAGCGCCGGCCCGCGGTCCATTCCATCATCCGCGCCACCTCGATCGGCCTTCCGGATGTATCGGGCGCCGGTTCGTCAAAAACGGTCTTTGTGAAACCTTCTGGATATTCTGGAAAATTGCGGTTGAGATCGAATCCCTGGGCGTTGTAACGAGTGCCGGCTTCGAATCCGTCGGGATTCATCAGCGGGACAATCCAAATGGCCGTTGAATCTATCAGGTCCGTAATACGGGCGTCGGAACCGTATCCCGCCAGCAATAATTCGATGAAACGGACGCAATTCTCGGTTCCGACGGGTTCATTGCCATGAATGGTGGCGACATATTTGAATTCGGGTTCGTCTTCCTCAATGTCCGGATTGCGGGTAATCAGGACCGCCCAGAGTTCACGGTTCTGAAACGACTTGCCCAGCGAGTCAAGACGGCAGATATTCGGATGGGCGGAGGCAAAGTCCTGCAGCGCCGTGGTCAATGTCGCGTATGTGTGATAACCGCTGGGCGCCTTGGGCGAAAAGGGTTCGCGTCCCACCTCGACGGGCGCAAAGCCCTCCGCGCGCAAACGCGCAAATTCCTCCTGGGTGGCGAATACGGTGGCCACGTCTCCCTGGATGCGCGCCACATCATAGCCTTCTCCGACCAGGAAACGCAGCGCCTGTAGGTCGGCCAGACGGATTTCAAGGATGGAAATCGGGCCTGTTCGTGCGATGCCGGCCTGCGCTTCCACGGCCGTCAACAAAAATAACGGCAGGGCCAGCCATTTCGCATATCCATACGGCATATTGGAATACCTCCGCCTGAATTGTACGCGGGAACCGCCGATCCCGCAAGTAGACCCGGCGGCCCCGAAAACAAGATGATTGGATGCGTCTTCCGTGAAAAAACGCGCCAGTCCCTTTTTTTCGTTTCGCCGCTTCAAGTATGATTCGATAATCTGTGGCAAATCCGGGAGGGATGAATCATGGCCATGAGCCGTAACATTCGACGTCGCCAGTTTCTGACGGCGCTGGCCGGAACCGCTGCGGCGATGCCGCTGGCCTGCCATACCGTTGGAAGCCCTGTCCGGCGCGAGCGGCCGAACGTCGTTTTCGTGTTTGCGGATCAATGGCGCGCGCAGGCCACCGGATATGCAGGCGATCCGAATGTGCGGACGCCGCATCTCGACCGGCTTGCGGCCGAAAGCGTCAATTTCACCCATGCCGTTTCGTGTTGCCCGGTCTGTTCGCCTTACCGGGCCAGCCTGCTCACGGGATGTTATCCGCTGACCCATGGGGTGTTTTTGAACGATGTCTGTCTGGGCACGGCGCAGACTTCGATTGCGGAGGCTTTCGCGCAGGCCGGATACCGCACGGCCTATATTGGGAAATGGCACTTGGACGGCCATGGCCGATCGAATTACATTCCTCCGGAACGACGCCAAGGGTTCCAGTTCTGGCGCGGACAGGAATGCACGCATGACTACAATCGTTCGCGCTATTACGCGGATGATGACCCCACACCCCGGACATGGGACGGTTATGACGCCATGGCCCAGACGCGCGAGGCGCAACGGTTTCTCGCGGAGGAAACCGACGGGGATGCGTTCGCCCTGTTCCTGTCATGGGGACCGCCGCACAATCCCTATGAAACGGCGCCGGACGAGTTTCGGCGCTTGTACGATCCCGGCGCGCTGGTTCTTCGGCCCAATGTTCCCGCGGGCATGGAGGAGGAAGCGCGGCGGGATCTCGCCGGGTACTATGCGCATTGTTCCGCGCTCGATGCGTGCATTGGCGAATTGCTTGGCGCCTTGCGGGAACGGGGACTCGCGGAAAACACCCTCTTTGTGTTCACCTCCGATCACGGCGACATGCTCGGATCGCATGGCGAACGCCGCAAGCAACGCCCATGGGACGAATCCATCCGGGTGCCTTTTCTTTTGCGTTATCCCGGGCGGTTGAAACCGGGGCTTGTCGAATCGCCCATCAACACGCCGGACATCATGCCGACCCTGCTGGACCTGTGCGGAATAGACATTCCACGGACGGTCGAGGGGCGGAGTTTATTGGGCCATCCGGGCGAACGTTCCGCGGAGACCGACGGCGCTTTGATTGCCTGTTATGCGCCGTTTGGCGAATGGACGCGCAAACAGGGCGGACGCGAATACCGGGGTGTACGCACAACCCGGTACACCTATGTCCGCGGACTTGACGGGCCGTGGCTTCTTTTCGACAACGAACGCGATCCGTTTCAGATGGAAAACCTGTGCGGACGCCCGGAACACGCCGGATTGCAGGCCCAATTGGAAGCCGCTCTGCGCCGGCGACTTGACGAGACCCGCGACGAGTTTTGTCCGGCGGAAACTTATGTCAGACGCTGGAATTACCTCACGGATGAAAATGGAACGGTTCCATACAAGCCGTAAAATAAAGATCGGTTTGTGACGCGCCATTACGTTATTACCGTGATAAATGTGTGCCTATACGTGAAAAGGAAGGCAGGAATTTTGTCATGGAGGCATTTGTGAAAAGACAAGATAGGGCAAAAAGGGGGCTCTTTGCCTGGATTTGTTGAAATCGCGGCAGTTGTCAATAGGCTGTTTTGCATTGCCGATACGTGCGGCGGACAACAAGGCCCGCCGCTTGCCTGACTGCATCAACATGATATACTCCCGCCTGAAAAAGGCGTCCAATCCATAGCGCCGAAGAAATTGTGGTTGTAATGCCAATAGACACGTTTATATGCGCGCATACCTGATTCGCCGTTTCATGCTGATCGTGCCGGCGTTCATCGGCATCAGCCTGATCACGTTTCTCGTTGTGCAGCTGGCGCCGGGCAGTCCGGTTTATCTCAAGCTGCGCAAGGGCGAGGCCGCGCTCGGCTCGGACAGCATGTCGCAGAAGATCATCGAGGACACGAAGAAATTGTACGGCCTCGACAAGCCGATCCTCGTGCGGTATGTGCTGTGGCTTGGAAAACTGGCGACTCTCGATTTCGGCAATTCATACAAGGACCAACGGCCTGTCCGCGCGAAGATTCTCGAAACGATTCCCGTCACGCTTCAGATTGAAATCATCGCGGTGTTTCTGGTCTATCTTCTGGCGATCCCGATAGGCGTGTATTCCGCGACGCACCAGCGATCAAAGGGCGATTATCTCATCACCTTTGTGCTGTTTGTCCTGTACAGCGTTCCGAGTTTCTGGATGGCGATGCTGCTGATCGTGTTTCTGGGCGGCGGCCAATTCCTCAACTGGTTTCCGATCCATGGGCTGAATTCGTTCGGGGCGGAAACGTTTACTTGGCCGCAATGGATTGCGGATCGCGCATGGCACCTTGCGCTTCCCGTCTTTTGTCTGACCTACGGCGGACTTGCCGGGCTGTCGCGGTTCGCGCGCGCCGGCATGGTGGAGGTGATCCGGCAGGATTACATCCGAACCGCGCGCGCCTACGGTTTCAGCGAGAAAGTCGTGATTTTCAAGTACGCGATGAGGAATTCCCTGATCCCCATCATTACCCTGCTCGCAACGCTTCTTCCGGAGCTAATCGCGGGCAGTTTCATCATCGAAAGTATTTTTTCGATTCCCGGCATGGGACGCCTCGGATTCGAGGCGCTTATCTCGCGCGATTACCCGCTCATCATGGGCATTTTGTCCGTCTCGGCGTTCTTGACGTTGCTGGGGCTGATTCTTTCCGACATCCTGTATGCCATTGCCGACCCGCGGATAAAGTTCGAATGAGTCGAAAACGGAACACATACTGGAGCATGGTCGCCCGGCAATTCCGGAAAAACCGGCTTGCCGTGCCTGCGCTGGGCATGATCCTGTTCCTGTTTGCCGTCGCGCTGGCCGCGCCGTTTCTCGCGGGCGAAACACCGGTTTATCTCGTCAAGGACGGCCAACGGTATATTTTTCCAAACGTTATAAAATACAAATCGCTCCGGGGCATGGATTTCAGCGAATGGCAGCCCGGCCCGTCCGATTACGCCATCCGCCCGCCCATCCCGTATGCGCCGGAACGCTCCAATTTGCGCGACCGGTTGCAAGGGCCTTCGGCGAAGCATCTTCTCGGCACGGACGATCGTGGACGCGACGTGCTCAGTCGCATGATCTGGGGCGCCCGAATTTCGATGTCGGTTGGATTCATTGCCGTGGGCATTGCGATTGTCATCGGCATGGCGGTCGGCGCCGTTGCCGGCTACTATGGCGGCGTGGTCGATCTGGCCGTTCAGCGCATTATCGAGATCGTCATGTGCTTTCCGACATTCATTTTGATCTTGTCGCTCATCGCGTTTCTTCCGCCCAGCATCTACAACATCATGGTCGTGATCGGCATCACCGGCTGGACGGGTGTCGCGCGGCTGGTCCGCGGCGAATTCATGCGGCTGCGCGAGAGCGATTTCGCAACGGCCGCGCGAGCGACCGGCCTGAGCGACGCGCGGATCATGTTCCGCCACCTGCTGCCGAACGCGTTGTCGCCGGTGCTGGTCAGCGCCACGTTCGGCGTGGCCGGCGCGATATTGACCGAATCGGCGCTGAGTTTCCTCGGTTTCGGCGTGCCGCCCCCCACGGCCAGTTGGGGCGAGCTCCTGTCCCAATCTCAGCGATTCGTTGACCGCGCGTGGTGGCTGGTGACGTTTCCGGGGTTCGCGATTTTCATTACCGTAACAGCGTTCAACCTGGTGGGCGAAGGCTTGCGCGACGCCATGGATCCGAGGCTCAAACAATGAGATGGAACGATCAACGCAAAGGCGCAAGGGCGCCGGGGCGCGGAGTTTCTGGGGAGCATGTGCGCCGTTCCTTCGCGCTTTGCCTTCTTACGCTTCATTTGGGCTTTGTCCGAAAACTGTATGATCCGCATCTACCCATTGGCCAAACGGCGGGTGGCGGCATTTGGTTGCCTCTGTGTCTTGGCGTCGTCGCGTTGGTTTTTGACAGGATCTTTCCGCTGTGTCTGCCTTGCTAGCCGTTCATAATCTGAAGACCTATTTCGCCACGGACGATGGCGATGCCCGAGCCGTGGACGGGGTCTCGTTCGAGATCGGCGAAGGGGAAACCCTCGCGCTGGTCGGCGAGAGCGGTTGCGGGAAAAGCGTGACGGCCCTGTCGCTCCTGCGGCTCATTCCGAATCCACCGGGACGAATCGTCGGCGGTTCGATTACGATGGAAGGCACGGACCTGTTGGCTTTGCGGGAATCGGAAATGCGCGCGATACGCGGCAACCGCATTTCGATGATTTTCCAGGAGCCGATGACGTCATTGAATCCGGTATTTCGCATCGGGAAACAGATTGAAGCCGTGATTCGGCTGCACCGCGGGGTATCCGCGGCTGACGCACGCACGCGGTCGATCCAACTTCTCGACAAGGTCGGCATACCCTCGCCGGAAGAACGAATAGACGATTATCCGCATCAAATGTCGGGCGGAATGCGGCAGCGCGTCATGATCGCCATGGCGCTGGCGTGCGAACCGCGCCTGCTCATTGCCGACGAACCGACAACCGCGCTTGACGTGACGATCCAAGCGCAGATTCTCGACTTGCTGCGCGCATTGCAAGCCGAGAACGGCATGTCCATACTGCTGATCACGCACGACCTCGGCATTGTGGCGGAAACCGCGGACCGCGTCGCCATCATGTATGCCGGAAAGATTGTGGAAGAGGCGCCGGTCGCCGAATTGTTCGCCCATCCGAAACATCCGTACACGATCGGCCTGTTCGCGTCGCTGCCCAAGATGGGCGGCGTGCGCGAGCGGTTGCAGACGATACCCGGCCAGGTGCCCGCCGCCACGCATTTCCCGGACGGGTGCCGTTTCCACACGCGATGCGCGCGCTGCATGGAGTCATGCAGGAGCCGTGTTCCCGAGCGCTTCGGCACCGGTCCCGGCCATTTCACGGCATGTTGGTTATATGATGGCAAGGAGCGGGCGCATGAATGAACCGATCCTCGTCGTCCGCGACCTCATCAAGCACTTTCCCGTGCGCCGGGGAGTTTTTGCGCGCGTATCGGGCGCCGTGCGCGCCGTGGATGGCGTTTCGTTCCAGGTCGAGCGTGGCAAGACGCTGAGCCTTGTCGGCGAGAGCGGCAGCGGCAAGACAACCGCCGGGCGCCTTGTGCTGCGCCTGATCGAGCCGACGTCGGGAAGCGTGGAATTCGACGGGGTGGACGTTACGCGCCTCGATCGCGGGAACCTGCGCACATTGCGCAAGCGGATGCAGTTGATCTTTCAGGATCCCTATGGATCCCTCAATCCCCGCATGACCGTGCAATCGGTGCTGGCCGAGGCGATCGCGGCGCACAACATCGTGCCCGGCGAAAAACGCCGGGATCGCGTGGTCGAACTGCTCGACCGCGTCGGTTTGTCCGCTGAAGCCGCGGATCGCTATCCGCACGAGTTCAGCGGCGGCCAGCGCCAGCGTATCGGCATCGCGCGCGCATTGGCCGTCGAACCCGACCTGATCGTTGCGGACGAACCCGTCTCGGCGCTGGACGTGTCCATTCAGGCGCAAATCCTGAACCTGATGGCGGATCTCCAGGCGCAACTGGGCCTGACGTACCTTTTTATCAGCCACAATCTCGCCGTGGTCCGCCATATCTCGGATCATGTGGCGGTCATGTATCTGGGACGCATTGTCGAGTCGGCGCCTGTCGAGGAACTTTTCGCGCGGCCCGTTCATCCGTACACGCGCGCCCTGCTGGCCGCCGCCCCGGAACCGAATCCCGTCGCGCGCAAGAGGCGCGCTATGGCCCAAGGCGACATTCCCAGTCCCCTGCGTCCGCCTTCCGGCTGCCATTTTCATCCCCGTTGCCCGGATTGCATCGGCATTTGCCGCGAGATCTATCCGCCGGTCGTCGAGGTCGCGCCCGGCCATGCCGCCGCCTGCCATGTGCATGCCGCTTCGTCTTAACGTGAGTTGCGCCCACAACCCGGTTTCTCTTCGTGCTTGTGCTCTTACTCGTGCTCTTGCTCGTACTTGTGCACGTGCACGTGCTCGTGTTTGTGCTTAAAAGCCCCTTGTTTTACACTTGCTACATCATGGAACTTAAATTGGTTGCGCAAGTTGTCCATGAAGTTCTTGTTTTTTATGGAAGCCGGATTGGAAGGTCCTGGTTGATCGCCATAGAACCCATGGCGGTCGTTTGACTGGCAGGGCATGGGTTGCATAGTATGGCCACAGGCTGACAACGGACCCATCAAGCGGAGGTTGTTTTCATGAATGCGTGTCCATTTCGCACGGGCGCCCAGAGTTACAGTTTTCGTTCTTTCGATTTCGAGGGATCCCTTCGATGCCTGAAGGAATTGGGCGTTCCGTATATCGAGTATTGTTCCGTGCATTTTCCGTGCGATGCCGCGCATGAAGGGTTTGCGCGCGTCCAGCAGCGCCTGCGGGAGGAAAACGTCCGGACGCTCTGCTACGGGGTCGAGGGATTCGGGCCCGACGAGGCCGCCAACCGAAAGAAATTCGAATTGGCCAAGGCCTTGGGCATCGAGGCGCTGACCGCCGATCCGACGCCGGATTCCTTCGACATTCTCGACAAACTCTGCGACGAGTTCGGCATTGGAATTGCCATCCACAACCACGGGCCGAATGCGCGTTACGACAAAGTGGCCGACACCCTGAACGCCATCAGGGGCCATAACCCGCTGATCGGCGCATGCGTGGACACGGGCCATGTCATTCGGTCAGGCGAAAAGCCGCATGAGGTCATCGAACAACTCGGCGCGCGCGTGTTGTCGCTGCATCTGAAAGACTGGACATTCGGCGGCGAAGAGCAAATCCTGGGCGAGGGCGACATGGATATGGCGGCGGTCGCGCGCGCGCTCAAAGCGATCGGCTTCAACGGACCGGTCGTGATGGAATACGAAAACAGCCCGGAAAACCCCGTGCCCGAAATGAAGATCGGGCTCGAAAACTGGTTCAAGGCCTGCGCGGACTGAATCCCCAGGATCACGACGGAACCCCGAAAATCATCTGCGCGCCGGTTTCTTTGCTCGCAACTTCTGTTCGTGGCGCACAGTAGTTGAGGACAAGGCAATCGTACTCTTGATTGAGGCATTGCGGCCACGTCGCGTCAGCCTGTAACCGGCGGAGGGTTGTGAATTGCGGATTACCGGTTACACATCGCCCATGAGGCTCGCGGGACGCGCCCTGCGCGGCATGGGCGCCTTTTTTCACGCTTGCCGCGGGATGCGTCTGCCGGTCTTGTTGTCCTGCGTCGTAATCGCCGTCTTCATGGTTGACGCCGGTTCCGCTTCCGCCCAGACCACGCCGACCGTTCTTCGCTTCAGTTTCTGGGGCAATTTCATGGATCTCGAATTTTTCCGTCAGGTATCGGCGAAATTCGAGGAAGCCAACCCGGACGTCAAGATCAAACTCGAGTACATCACCGGCGATTATGGGCGGAAACTCCCGCTGCTACTCGTCAGCAATACCGCCGCGGACATCATCCTGATGGACGACGAGAACTATCCCGCCTACGCAGTGCGCGGCTATCTCGAGGATCTCGCTCCATACATCGAGCGCGATCGCGCGGAACTCCGGCTCGACGAGTTCCTGCCGACCTCGCTCGACAGTTTCAATTACCGGGGTTTCCAGGGCGGCGTGCCATGGGACGGCCTTGTCATTTTGATTTTCTACAACAAAGACATCTTCGACGCGGCGGGCGTTCCCTATCCTTCGGACGATTGGACGTGGGACGATTTCCGGTCCATCGCGAAGCGGTTGACCAAGGATCTCGACGGGGACGGCCGCATGGATCAATTCGGCACGAATTTTGGATTCGGCTTTCTTGGATTCGAACCGATTCTCTGGTGTTTCGGGGGCGAGGTGCTGAACCGGCAGGGAACGCGAGGCCGGTTCAATACGCCGGAGGGACGCGAGAGCATTCAATTTATCCACGACATGAAATACAAGGATCATTCCATCGCGTGGACGGGCGAGATGGAAGGACTGCTGTCCGAGGTCCAATTGCTGACGGGGCGCGTGGGCATGACGCTGGCGGGCACCTACATGATCGTCACGCTCGAAAGCGTCAAGGACGGCATGCGATGGGACATCGCGCACCTTCCCAGAGGGCCGCGCGGCCACCGCTTCACGCGGGTATCGTGGGACGGCATCAGCATCAACGCGCGCACGCCGCACAAGGAAAAGGCATGGCGTTTCATCAAGTTCCTGCTCGGCGACACGAGCCAGGAACTCGTCGGAAAAATGGGCCGCGGCATCCCCGTGCGCCGCGCGGACGTCGAGAAATACTTCATCCGCCCGGACAGCGATGTCCGCATGGATATTGCACTCGCGGCGACCGGGTACGGCAAGATTACGCCTCCCACGGCGAAATTCGTCGAACTGGACCAGGGCATGGCCGAAGTGTTCAATCTGCTCAACACCGAATACAGCACGCGCGACCGTTCACGCGCCAAGATCCTTCCCCACGAGGCCGCCGCGCAACTCGACAAGAATATCAACGCGGTTCTGGAAAAGGAACTGGCGCGTTGGAACGCCGCCAAGGAAGGCAAACCGCATACCGGACGTGCGGGCATGCTCGACCTGCTGGTGTTTCTTCTCGTGCCTGCGGGGATGCTGGCGTTATTGATTGCCGGTCTCGTCCTCAGCAGGCGCGTCCGCCGGGCGTTTCGGCACAAGGTGGATGATTTTCGCGATATCGTGCGTAGCCGGATGGGGCGCGGCGAGGCGGCATGGGGGATTCTTTTCGCCTCGCCGTGGATGATCGGCTTCTGCATGTTTACGCTGTTTCCGATTTGTTTCAGCATGTTGCTGAGTTTCAGCGA
Organism: Candidatus Hydrogenedentota bacterium; assembly: GCA_035450225.1. Taxonomy (NCBI): domain Bacteria; kingdom Pseudomonadati; phylum Candidatus Hydrogenedentota; species Candidatus Hydrogenedentota bacterium. Next base: position 55,873 of record DAOTMJ010000024.1, on the reverse strand, counting down.
ATGGGATCCCTACGATCCCGTGGCGCACCGCGAATTCGTCGGCTTCGACAACTACGCCCAAGCGCTGACGGGCGACGCAAACGTCTGGATCGCGCTCAAGAACACGTTCATCTATGCCCTATTCGCCGTTCCGCTGGGCATGAGCGTGTCGTTGGGCCTTGCGCTGCTGCTGAACCAGAAAATACGCGGCATTACCCTGTTCCGCACCGTTTTCTACATACCAAGCATCGTCGGCGGCGTGGCCACCTCCATCCTGTGGATCTACATTTTCAATCCCGTGTTCGGTCCGCTGAACGGCGCGATTCGCACAATCAACAACCTGCTTGTGGCCACGGGCCTGCTCGCCTTCCTCCAGTTGCCCGAACCCGGCTGGCTGACGGATCCGGCATGGGCGAAGCCGTCGTTGATCATCATGAGCCTGTGGGGCGCGGGCGGCGCGGGCATGCTGATTTTTCTCGCCGGGCTGCAAGGGGTGCCGGATCAACTCTACGAGGTGGCCGAACTCGACGGCGCACGCCGGCTGCGGAAATTCTGGAACATCACGCTGCCCATGCTCACGCCCACGATCTACTTCAATTTCATCATGGGCCTTATCGGTTCGCTGCAAGTCTTCATGCAGGCCTTCGTCATGACCGACGGCACCGGCGGGGTGGACAAGTCGCTGCTCTTCTACGTCTTGTACCTCTACCAAAAGGCGTTCGTCGAATACGACATGGGCTATGCCTGCGCCCTTGCGTGGATCCTGTTCACCATCATCCTGGTGATGACCCTGGCCGTTGTGAAGTCCAGCGCGTTATGGGTCTACTACGAAGGGGAGAAGGGGCCATGAGCCGCGAGTGGGCCGGATTGAAGGGAAGCGTCCGCGCCATACGACGCATCGAACGCGCCATGGGGATCCTGGCGTTGATCGTCCTCTCGTGCATTTTCATCGTTCCATTCCTGATTACGCTCGGCGACAGCCTGAAAAGTTTTCTCGATGTCTATAAAGTGCCGCGGATCTGGATTCCGCGTCCGCCGCAATGGTCCAATTTCGCGGATATTTTCCGGGTGCTTCCGTTCCACCGGTTCTTCATCAACACGATCTGCATCACGACCTTGAGCCTGTTCGGCCAAGTGGCCAGCGCTTCGATCGTAGGCTATAGTTTCGCCCGTTTGCGCTGGCCCTTCCGCGACTTTTTCTTCATCGTCCTATTGAGCACCATGATGCTTCCGGGTCAGGTAACGATGATCCCGATATTCCTCTTGTTCAACAAACTCGGCTGGGTCAATACATGGCTGCCGCTGATTGTGCCGGCGTATTTCGGCGGCGGCGTGTTCAACATTTTTCTGCTGCGCCAGTTCTTCAAGACCATCCCCGTCGCCCTTGAAGACGCCGCGAAGATTGACGGGTGCTCGCAGCCGCGCATCCTGCTCACGATCATGCTGCCGCTTGCCAAGCCGGCCCTGGTGACCGTCACCATCCTCGGTTTCATCGGAATCTGGAACGATTTCATGGGGCCGCTGATTTATCTGTCCGATTACGTGCGATATCCCATTTCCCTCGGCATCTACATGTTCAAAAGCGCCCAGGGCATGTTTCCCCATTACGTCATGGCCGCCAGCCTCGTCTCTTTGACGCCCGTCCTGATCCTCTTCTTTTCCGCCCAGCGCTATTTCGTCAAAGGCATCGTCCTGACGGGCATAAAGGGATAACCGGACACGCCTAGTCCACATCCCGGATCATGCGGAAATCTATGCGCCACGGGGGCGGGCATTCGCGCTTAATCCGGCGGCGGAGCGCGTCGTCCACGGGTATTCCCTCCAGAAGGGCGATGCGCTTTTCGTGGTATTGGAACCACAAATCCGTCAAGGTGACTTCGCCTTCGCGAACCGTCGCGAAGTCGTAATCGAAAACCGGTGCAACCGCGTCCAAATCGCCGCAATCCAGCGCGGCTTGGGCCGCCACAAGCCGCATCCGCTCGTGCGTGCGGATCTCCGGCGGCGCTGTTTCCATCAGGACGGCAAGCGCCTCGTAATCCTTGGCGCGCAGGAGCACATGGGCGTATTCAATGGCGATGGCCGCCACGCGCGGTCCCGTTTCCCATGCTCGGTTCAGCATTTCACGCTGCCCGTGCGCATTGTCCCGGCGTTCATGGACAACCGCAAGATTCCGGTACGCCCAGCCCGACGGCGCACGGGAAAGGGATCGCGTCCATGCTTCCTCGGCGCCCGCGATGTCGCCGTCTTCCATGCGCATGACCCCAAGGTGATACCACGCCAGCCAATGGTTCCCTCGCCCGGCCTCGACGGCTTTTTCGAGCAGCGTCCGCCATTCCGGCTGGACCATGTATGCCCCCGGATCCGACTCCGGCGGCGTTTCGGGCAACGCGCCCTTTTCCAGCAGATCCATCCACGGTTCTTGCTCCGATTGCAGGTCCTCTTCGGGAAAAAACCATTCGGTCGGAATGGGATCGGCCATGCCCTGTCCGGCAAGGCGTTTTCGTTCGAGCGCACCCCAGCCCGAACCATGATGTAAAATCGCCGTGGGCGGCCGATGCGCCACGCTTTCCGTCGCCTCGTAAAAAGCATTCACGGATGCCCGCGGCAGCATCTGTTCGATGACGGTATCAACCGCCTTCCACGCCGCCGGGTAATCAGCGCCATGCACCGGCCCGGGATCGGTTCGGATGGTTCCAAAGGCTTCGAGCCATGTCCATTCCGCATGGGCCGGCATGGGCAGGCATTCCAACTGCGTCCGGGCCAAGCCCGCCTGAATTTCAAGATAGGCCTGCCCCGGACGGCTCAAAAAGGCTTGCCAGCGGCGGCCGCCCGGGTTCATGCCCCAACAGAAAAACTTGCGTCCGCGCAGGCGGTCCGTGCTCGTCTCAAAAAAGCCGGAACCGTCTTCGTCAATGTGCGCGACCCACCGTCGTTGCCCGTCCGGAATGCGCGAGAACATCTCCTGGGCGAAGGGAACCCGCGCGGCATAGGTCGCGTCCTCGCCGCGTACCGACGGCAGGCGCACGATGCCGAATTTGCCGTCCTCGCAAGGGGTGATGGCCGTGTCGGCGGGAAAGATCACGCGCCCGCCGGGGCGTTCCGGCACGGCCATGTTGGTCCACCAATACATGGCCAGTTCATGATCATGCGGGTTTAGCAACCGCACACGGGCATAAAGACAGGGCGATTCCTGCGGGAGATGAAAATCAATCTGCCACGGGAAACATTTGACGCGATCCCACTCGTACAACCGCAGCACGGGCGCTCCGTCGAGTCCCTCCACGCGCGCGGCATACACCGGTGAACACGTCAGGTAATAATGCCCCACCAGGGTCGTGTTCCATTCGATGCCGCCGCTGAACCATGCGTTGCGCAGGGCGAGGTTCGCGGGTTGAAACACTGGATTGCGGTCCAAGAGTTCCCGGTTTTCCCGTTTGTGAAAAAGGGAAACGAGCCGTCCGCCGAGTTGCGGCAGAAACGTCGCGCGTAGGACGTCGTTTTCCAGCACGATCGAATCGAACGTGCGCGGCGTCTTCTCGCGGGTATAGCCGTCCTGCATTCGGTGGGGCAGCACGCGAAAGGCCGTGCGCCAGCCTATAAAACGGCGATCTTCTTCCGTGAGGGCGTCGTCCAGCGAAAAATGGGAATCCTCATCGGCCCCGCGAAAGCAGGGGAGAGGATTCTCGGGTCCGATGGCGGCGGCGGGAATCTCGTAGGGTTCGATGCGAAGCGTCGTCATAACATGTTCCCGGGTCTTTCGCGAGACTATACCAAGAAGGCGTCCGCGCATAAAGTCCCGTGATTTACATGTGCAAGGAGCGGGGATGCGGCGAGAGATGTAAAACGCAACCACTTTTTAATTTGCTTTGCGGGGAAAGAATCGGGTTGCGCTTGCGTTTTCCCGCCGCCGTGGAGTATGAACGATAGGGGAAAGGAGACCAGCCGGCCATGGCGACGTTGACGTTGGCGATATGCGCGCGCAATGCGCAGCACATGATTGGCGAATGCCTGGAAAGCATAAGGAATCAAACGGTCGCGCCGGACGAGGTGATTCTCGCGGTGGATGACGAATCCGATCCGACCGTCGAGGCGGCCATGCCGTACAACGTGCGTGTGGTGGCGAGCCGCGCCACGGGACTCTACGAGGCCCGCAACGCCGTTCTCAATGCCTGCACGACGGATTATCTTGCCTTTACCGACGCGGATTGCGTGCTGGCGCCGCAGTGGGTCGAACTGGCGAAGAAAGTGCTTGACACGTATCGTGGCGTGGCCGCGGGCACCGGACGCCATCCCGCCATCGGGCCGCACAATTTCGCGAGTTGGCTTCATCACATGTGGTTCCTTGTCGAAACACGCAGCACCGGCGAGACCGATGGCGTCATCGGGGGAAACAGTTATTTCCGCGCCCGTGTGCTGCGGGATATCGGGGGCTGGCTCCCATTGCGCGGGCACAGCGCCGCCGAAGACGTTTATATTTCAAAGGCCCTGCGCAAGGCTGGATACCGCATCTGGTTCGAGGAGGGCGTTGCCGCGCAGCACCACTATGAAACCAGCCTGAAGGGACTGTGGCGCAAATCCGTTATGATGGGCAAGGACATTGTCGTGATGATGCGGGCGGCCGGTTGGCATGACGGTTTATGGTGGTATACCCTCGCGATTCCGGTGCTGGCGGGCATGGTCCTGCTCGGCATGGCCGCGTTGGTGCTGGGATACCGCGGGGGGGCGTGGCTTGTGGCGGCGCCGTTGCTGGGTACCTTGATCTACTTGGTGATTTCTTTCCGTGGGATCGGCAAGGCCCTGCCCCGCTGGGTCGCGCGATGGTTCGTCATCTGGCCCTATTCGTGGGGCATCCTCAAGGGCTTGGCCGCGCCGATTCCCGAAGTGGCCCGGCGCTGAAGAGGTTCGTGCATGAGCACGATTTTGATGGCTTTGGATTCGCGTTTGTTCAGGAAGGCCTTGACGGCGTCGCGATAACGCGATACCGGAAAGCGGTGCGTGATGATATCGTCGGGATAGACGCACTTGCGTTGCAACAATTCGGCGGCGATGTCGAACGAGTGGCGGCCGTCGGACTCGATGCCGTGGCAGTTGATGCCGGTTGCCGTTATTTCACGCGCCCAGAGGGGAGAGTAATCCATGCGGCCCGGTTTGAAGTTGATGCCGATCAGGACAAGGCGGCCGCCGGCCTTTGTCCAGCGCAACGCGTTGTGCAGGCTTGAATCGCTGCCGACGGTATCGTAGACGACATCGAACCCGCCAAGCAGGATTTCGTTGCCCATCATGCCGCGCACGTGCCGCGCGTTGCCGGCCCGTGCGATGCGTTCATACACGCCCGCGCCGTCTTCGATGATTTCCGCGCCGAGTTTACGGGCAACGTCCGCCTGGAACGCATAGCGCGTCAAGCACCAGACGGGCGCGTCCGGCGCAAGCGCGCGCGAAGCGGCAGCCGTCATCAATCCAAGCGTGCCGCCGCCAATAACAAGGACGCGCTGCCCGGACGCAGGCAGCGCCTTCAAGACGCCGTGCGCGGCGCATGCCAGCGGTTCGAGCAATAACGCCGCGTCATCGTCCAAGGCATCGGGAATGCGATACGGCTGCGAGCGATGCATGATCATGCAGGGCGAGAACCCGCCGCCCGTGTCCTGAATGGGCAACGATCCGAGTCCAAGGTTTTCGCACTGCATGTATTGCCCGGCGGCACAGGCCGCGCACGGAGGGCTGATCTCCATCTGATTGCATGACGGCCAGTCAATGCGCATCGCCACGCGGTCGCCCGCCGAAAAATAGCCCGCGTCTGAACCGGCTTCCACGACCTCGCCGACGAGTTCATGTCCGAGAAACTTGCGCGCAATGCCCGGCAGCGCGGCGCTGTAACTGCCGGGCGCGATGTCCATGAACATGAGGTGGATGTCCGTGCCGCAGAGACCACACGCGCGGTTGTAGACTTTCAGCCATCGCTCGTTCGGCAATGGCGGTTCGGGAATGTCCGCGTAGCGCAACGGCGACAGCGGTCCAAGCGCCGCATGGCGATTGAACCGTTCAGCGACCTTGAGCGCCGCCACCTTCCATAACGTATTCTCAAAATAGAGGGCTTTCATGCCGGCCACTGTTTTGGACCGCCTTGCGCGACAGAACGCATGGGACGGATAAGACCGATGAAAAATAGACAGACCCCATTTATCATGAGTCCTATTCGTTCCCTATGTTCCATTCCGCTTGGCGGATTTCGCGATTTTTTCTTCCGCACGTCATTCCTTGTCGCCAAATTGCGCGGCCACCTTTCGCAGAATCTCGATCATGGAGTCAAGTTCCGCAACCGTGATGAGCAGGCTTGGGCGCAACGGGACGGTATGGCGGGCGATCTTGCCCGGCACGACAAGGAGTCCGGCGCTTGATGCCGCCTGGCAGAAACGGTTCGCGCGCGCGACCGTGCCGAGGTCGAGCGACCACACGAGTCCGAGGCCGGCCAAGTCCTGAATGGGGCCGTTTTCCTTGTTTACAAGGGGAAGCAAGGCTTGTCGGAGGCGTTCGCCCATGGCCGCCGCGTTGCGCCACGGTTGCTCGCGTTCGTAGAGCGCGACGGCCTTTCGCGCCACGCGGCATCCGACATCCGCACCCCCGAAAGTGGATAAATGAATCAGCGGGTGGGCGTTGAGAAAGCGGTTGACCTCCTGCGTGAACACGGTGGCCGTAATGGGAAACATTCCGCCGCCCAACGCCTCGCCAAGCAACACCATGTCGGGTTGAATGCCGGACGCCTCGAACGCGAATTTTCGGCCCGTGCGCCCGAATCCGGTCTGGGTTTCGTCCACAACCAGCAGTGTGCCGTGGTCGCGGCAGGCCTTGGCCACGGCGTGAAGATATTCGGCGGAGGCGACCCGGCAATGATTCTCGACCTGGACCGGTTCGATGACGAACGCGGCCGTGCGATAGTCTATTGCGTTCAGCGCGGCGTCGGTGTCGCCAAAGGGAACGATGTGCACATCGGGCATGAGCGGCTCGTACCGCGATTTGCCGGGGATGTCCGATAGCGAAAGGGCGAAACCGGTGTGCCCGTGCCAGCCGTTGCCGGCGGCGACCAGTCGAGGACGCCCCGTATGGCCGCGCGCGATCTTGCAGGCCGCCTCCATGGGTTCGCCGCGCATAACGCCGAACACGCAGCATTCGAGCGCGCCGCCGCAGAACGCCGCGAGGTCGCGCGCGAGGAAGGCTTTCTCTTTCGAGATCATGGGGAAGTTGCCGATGTCGGTCTCTCGCATCGCCTGTACGAGTTCGGCGGCCAGTTCGGGCGGCCGGCGTCCAAGATTGAAGGTCCCCGCCGAACTATACGCGTCCAATCCCGGGAATTCCGGGGACGCCTTGCTCAATTCTCCGGAATTACGGACACTTTCCGTTTCTTTGGAAAGAACCCCGGCAGGCGTTTCGGGAATGGCGGCGCGCTCGAAACGGCGCAGAAATCCGAACAGGCCGATTTGAACGCGTTCGTTGTTCAGGAGATTGAGCATGCCGGGAATGCGTGCGGCGGCGCGCGCAAACGGCAGCATTCTGCGCATGTCCCGCACGGCGGCGCGAATCGCCGCGATGACGGCGTCCATCTCCTCGTCGTTGATGGTAATGGGCGGCATGAAACGCATGACTTGCGGCGCATTGCCCGAATAAACCGCGAAGACGCCGTGCCGCGCAAGCGCGTCGGCCATCATGGGGCCCATGAACTCGTGCTGATATTCGATGCCGATCATCAGGCCGAGGCCGCGAACGGCCTTGATCACCTTGGGCTGCTGTTGCATCAGTTCTTCGAGCGCGCCGCGCAGCCGGGCGCCCATGCGTTCCGCATTTTCCCACAACCTGTGCTCGACGAGATAATCGAGGACGCGCAGCGACACATGGCACGCGATGTCCGATCCGCCGCTGTACGTCTCGTGAAAGTCCGGATGCGCGCCGACGAAATCCGTCAGGCGCGGAATGTCGCGGTACAACACGGCGGCATTGGGATACAACGCCCCGCTCAGCGACTTGGCCACCGTCATGATGTCGGGCGTCACGCGCGAATGCTCGCAGGCGAACAGTTTGCCCGTCCGCCCGAATGCGGTCTGGATCTCGTCGAAGATGAGCAACGCGCCGTTCTCGTCACACAGCCGGCGCAGCCCGCGAAGGTAACTGTCTTCCGCGGGAAAGATGCCCGCCTCGCCTTGCACCGGCTCAAGGATGAAGGCGGCGGTCTTATGCGAAATGACACGCGCGGCGGCTTCGAGGTCGTTGAAGGGAACGAATGTAAAACCCGGCATCAGCGGCTCGAAATAGCGGCGGTAATACTCCTTGCCGTTGGCGGACAACGCAAACCCCGTATGGCCATGATACGCCTTGATGGTCGCAATGATTTGCCCGCGGCCGGTCGCGCCGCGCGCCAGTTTGATTGCGCAGTCGATCGCGTCGCCGCCGCCCGCCGCAAACAACACGCCGTTCAAATCATCCGGCGCGAGTTCCGAGAGCCGTCGCGCCAACGCGATTTTCGGAGCGCTCGACAGGTGGTGCGTGCCCATGTCCAAGGTCGAAACGGCCTCTTCAAGGGCCTGCATGACGGCCGGATTGTGCCGCGAGACGTTGAACGATCCCGCCGACGTGAAACAGTCGAACATGCGCTTGCCGGTCGCGGCATCCGAGAATCCGACACCAGTCCGATTCGATTCCAGCACATCCAGATGCGCGGCCTTAAGATACCGAATCTGGGATCGGTTGATGTGCCTGCCAAAAAGTTCTTCGATCCGTTGTTTTTCATTTTGTGACGTCGAATCCACCTTCATCTCGCCTTTCACCTCTGCAAACAGGACGATTTCCTCCGGTCATCTTACTCCGATGTAGTCCGTGTTTACGAAAAACTACCGGAATGTAATAAACGCATGTGTTGCGGCCGATCATGAAGATTGTCAAGTCATGTATCAGCAAGGATATGCACTCTCAAGCGCCTTTATCATCCGGAGTGGCATAGCAGTTGCTCTAAATGATGGCAAGAATTGGCATGACTCAAAATCATCTGAAAAGCGGACTCATTTCGTTGAAATAAATCTTTCCCTCCATGGAGCGCTTTCATGGCGCTTCACCCTCTGCCCGAGTGTGGCGCGCAAGACCCTTACGGCGCGCCACCTCATTTTTCAACCGTTTCGTTCATGCCAGCAGGCGACTTTTCGGATGGCCGCGGCAATATCGTCCACGTCCTTTTCGGACATGTTCTCGTTGATTGGCGCGCGCCATGAGGTTGCCTCGATGGCTTCGGCGACAGGGCAAAGACCGGGACCGTACTTGACCTTGCGGCCGTAGACGCCGTCCCACGGATACGAGCAGTTTTCAAAGGCCCGGTGTTCCATGAGGACCGGGTATTCATAGACCATCTTGCCGATGTAGCCGCCGCTCACGGGTACGCCCTCCGCGGCTACGGCCTTTACGAAATCGTCGCGCGAGACCTTGAGGCGCTTCGGGTCCATGCGGCCCAGATAGAACCAGTAGGAACCCTTGCATCCGGGCAGCACCTTGTGCGGAAAGATTCCCGGAACATCTTTGATGGAGGCAGTCAAGCGGTCGCCCAGCCGGTTGCGTTGGGCCACGATGCCCGGAAGTTTCCGCAACTGGGCGATGGCGACGGCGGCGTGCAATTCGCTCGGACGGTAATTCGGCGCGAGAAAGGGCGGACGCCGCCCGGAACCGTCGCGGGCATACCCCTTGTCGAGAAACAACTGGGCGCGTCCGGCCAGTTCGTCGTCGTTCGTCAGCACCATGCCGGCGTCGCCCGCGCTGATATGCTTGAAATCGTTCAGCGAAAAGCAGCCGATGTCGCCCATCGTTCCGGCCAGACGGCCCTTGTACCAACAAAGATAACTCTGGGCGCAATCTTCGATGACCTTGATTTTGCGCCGTTTCGCCAATCGGAGGATAGGATCCATATCGGCGGGTGAACCGGCCAGATGGACGACGATGACCGCCTTCGTCTTCTTCGTGATGCACTTCTCAATCGACTTCGCCGTGACGGCGTAATTATGCGGATCCAAGTCAGCGAAGATTGGCACGCCGCCCTGCGCGAGGATCGCAATGATTGTCCCCTGATCCGTGATCGGCGTCGTGATGACTTCGTCGCCGGGCCCGACGCCCACGCTGGCCGTCGCGACATGCAGCGCCGCCGTGCCGCTCGTGACCATGTGGCAATGTTTGACCCCGTACATCGCTGCGAACTGTCGTCGGAAGGTCTTGACCTTTTCCCCGAACCAGTAGAACAACGTCTGCTGGTCGAGCGCCTCCTTGAGTTCCTTGAGTTCCTGCTCGTCGAACCGTGGACCGCTCGTCTTCATCGGCTCCGTCCGCACCTTCTCGCCGCCATGAATCGCGAGTGCCGGTTTTGCATCCATTTCGTCAACCTCCTTCGTTAGGAGTTAGGAGTTAGGAGTTAGGAGTTAGGAGTTAGAATTCCCGAGCGGTAGCCGTTGAGGAGGCGGCCAACTTCTTCACTTAGCTCCCAGAGAGTGTCATTATTCATAAGTCCCAGATCGTGGGCGAGTATCAGATAATAGCGGCATTCCTCCAATGACCCTTCGGAAATGTTCAAGAACCGGGCTTTGTCGCTTTTGGACTGTTTGCGAAATCCTTCTGCAATATTGGCGGTTATCGAGACCGCTGCACGACGAAACTGTGATGTAAGCCCGTACAGCTCCTCCTTCGGAAACGTTTGTGTTGCCGAGTATACCTGCAACACAAAGGCATGGACTTTCTGCCAAACTATCAGATCCGTAAACCTTTTCGCGGGTTCTCTCATCATATCTTCCATTGATCGTTAGTGTAGCGAGTTGCTTTGGCGTTGTTGTTGTAAAAAGTTGACAATATTCCGGCTGGTCTTGCGGGCCAGTCAAAACGAACACCTGCTGCCAAACTGACAAGCGACAGGATATCGTTCACTGCATTAACTCCTGGATATCGTTCACCCTCTCAGATCCTAACTCCTAACTCCTAACTCCTATCTCCTAACTCCTATCTCCTATCTCCTAACCTACAACGCAATCTCCGGTTTGAAGATCACCGTGCCGGTTTCCGCATACACCTCTTCGAGTTTCTTGTACATGGCGTCGTCCTCGTAGCATCCGACGACCGCGCCGCCGGAACCCGCGAATTTGCAGGATGCGCCGACGGATCGCGCACGCATCACCATGTCCACGTTCTTAGGATCCAGTTGGAAAATCGAGCGGCGCCGATCGAAGTTCCTGTCCATCCAAGGCCCGATCTCATTGCCCCGTCCCGCCACGAGCAGGTCACGGACCGCCTGCGCATACGAGGCGAAATCGTGCATGGCCTCGACGACTGCCGGATCGCCCGCCAGCCACCGGTCGCGGATGTTGTTGTGAAACACCTCGCTGCCCTCGGCCAGATCCGTGCGGTACGCGATGAACAGATTCGGCAACGACGCCGGGTCCAGTTCCTCGTATTCGCCGTATCCGCGGCCTTCCAGCAGTTCGCGGTCGAAATTCATGAATACGAGGCCTTCGTAGACTTGAATCACGCGATCCTGAAGGCCGGCGGCGATGCCGAGTTCGTCTTGTTCGACGCTCAGCGTCAGGTTCGGCTGGATTTCCTTCGGGATATCCACCTCGTAGAATTCCATCAGACAGCGCAGTGTCGCCGTGACCAGCGCGCTCGATCCGGCCAAGCCCACCCGCTGCGGAATCGTCGAGCGGTAGCGTATCGAGAAGTTCCGGTCGTGCAGCCGGATGCGGTTTTTTTCGCAATAATCCAGAAATTTACAGACGGTCGCCTTCATGAGACGGATGCCGCCGTAATATCCCTGGACCTTGACGTCCTCGCGCATTTCGCGCATCGAAGCGTACTTGAAACGATCTTGAAAACTGGGAACGATCTCCAATTCCGGACTCTCGTACAACGTCACTTTCGCGGAAAAATCGCGCATGGCAAAACTAATGGTTTTTCCGAAATATCCATCCGATGGGTTGCCGACCAATCCTGCCCGCGCATAGGCCGTGGCTTCGCAGATCATGATGTTTTTCTCCTTGCAGCGAACCGGTCATAGAGCAAGACCGCCATGATGACGGATTCTCCGCCAATCCATCCAAGGAAAGCGGAGATGACGGACATATTGCCGGCGCCCGGTTCACTCGCATGACCGGGAATGGATAGCAGGGCCGCGCCCAACAATGACGCAAACAGCACCGCCGCAAACAAGACGCCCGTGCCGCGTCCGAGGGACATGCCGCCCAGCGCCCATCCATTGAAGATGCCCAGTAGCAGCCCCGTAACGCTGCCTCGCAGAAATCCGCCGCTGAGACCCATCAGTACGGGCACCAACCATGTTCCGTTGGGTTCGGCGTTCCAATAACGCGCGGCTTCCGCCAGCGTTCCGGCCAATGCGCCGGCCACGGGCGCGAAAAAAATCCCGATAAATGCCGCCTGGGCCATTCGCGCCGTCAAACCGGCTCTCTGTCTCGTTTGAGTCGCCGCAGTCATTAGCTTTGCCGTTTATGAATCTTTACGAACAGGGTATAGCCCAACAAATGAAAGACGATCAACTTCCGGAACCGTGCATTCAATCTGTCGAGCGACGGCATCCGGGCGGTTTGCGGAAGCCGGTTCCGCGCCTGTACGCTGTAAACCGCCTGTCGGAGGAATCGCGCGCCGATGAATCGGATTGCGAAAACGGCTGCGTTTATATTTATGGGCTTTGTGTGGCTGGCCGTTATGTGGCTGGCGCTTGAGGCCGGCGCGTCCGTCTATTGGTGGTGGACGGTCAATCACAATGAACATATCCTTGTCGATCGCGGATTGAAACCGCCGCCCCCAGATTCCGGATTTTCCGTTCCCGAAACGCATCCGGCGCGGCAGACGGCCGGCCTTTCGGCCGACGGGTTCGATGTGCGGCCGTTGTCCGGGCCCGATTGGGCGACACCCCGTTTGAACGAAGACCTGTCCGCCATGGAAAAACGCCGCGTGGTTTTTCCTTCTCTTTCGGAATCCGATCGCGATTATTTCGCTGTCCTGCATAACGATCTTGTCTGCGTATTCGATCGGGACGACACCATCGTGCGGCGTTACGGCCACTGGCGTCGTGAAGGACACGACAACATCGGGGATTTTTTCCGGCAGGCGAAAAAATCCCGCGAAACGCATTATGGCGATTACCATTTATCAGAAGGCGGACTCGATCTCCCGATGCGCATCTTCTTTTACGCCTGTCCAACGGACAACAAACTTTATGGATTTCTGAACATCGAAACGCTCCTGCTCGATTGTTTCGCCCGCCATCTGCCCGAATCTTCCCCGTGGGAAATCCCCTTTTTCCGCTACAAGAAACATTTGCGCGACGCCTACACCGGAATGGGGACCCATCACGTCAACACAAACAATTTTGGATATCGCGGCGCGGATATTGTTGTGCCGAAACCAGCCGGTGTCTTTCGCATTGTCTGCATCGGCGGTTCAACCACCGAGGAAGGCGAGGAAAACGCGACCTATCCCAAACTGCTTGAAGACCGGCTTCGCGCGTCATTCCCCGGTAAGGCCATCGAGGTTGTCAACTGCGGCGTGTCAGGCATGACAACTGTCCGCCATCTGCTCAAACTTGCGGAATATCTCCGGTTTGAACCCGATCTCTTGGTCGTTTACGAGGGCGTAAACGACATTTGCCACGAACTGTTGGTCTACTGGAGATACAATCAAACGAAATGGCAGCGATTGATGGGTTACTCGCCGTTTGCGGGGACTTTCCTGAACCGTTGGTTGTTTCCGTCCGACGAGTCCATTTGCCGCGATCTGTCCGCCTTGACGGTCGCCAATATGGACGCTATCCGCCGCGCCGCCGGGCAGGCGGGAGTCCGCACCGTTGTCTGTGGAATTGCCTCGCCCGACTGGCCGTCCCTTTCGCGGGCCGAGCGCGAATATCTTGATTACCGGATGCGGGGCTTCTGTGCCGGCAAAGGCCGCATGACCGCCAAGACCTATCGGCACATTGTCACGCTGCTCAATTCCGCGCTGAAGGATTTCTGTCGGCGCAAGAAACTGCTCTATATTCCTATAGAAGAATACATAACCGGCGGCCTTTATTATTTCAGCGACAACTGCCATCTCCGTCCGAATGGCATAGCCCAAAAAGCCGACATTATTGCCGATGCCCTTTGCCCATACATCGAACCGGCGCTGAAATAATGCCGGCCGAGGAGCCTTTTCAGGCCCGGTATTCCCATTGGCGCACGTCAACAAAATGCCCGGCAATGGCCGCGGCCGCCGCCATGGCGGGACTGACAAGATGCGTGCGGCTGCCTTTGCCTTGCCGTCCCTCGAAATTCCGGTTCGACGTGGCTGCACACCGATCGCCCGGTTCGAGCACGTCGGCGTTCATGGCCAAGCACATCGAACAACCCGGCTCGCGCCACTCGAAGCCCGCTTCACGAAATACGCGGTCAAGTCCCTCGGCCTCGGCCTGTTTCTTCACGGCATACGATCCCGGAACGACAAGCGCCTGGACGATGTCCGCATGGACCTTGTAGCCCTGCGCCACGGCGGCGGCGGCGCGCAAATCCTCGATGCGGCCGTTGGTACAGGATCCGATGAACACCTTGTTGGGCCGAATATCCGACATCGGCGTCCCTTCGTCAAGTCCCATATATTCGAGCGCTTTGCGTGCGGCGAGACGCGCATTGGAATCGGCCAGTTCGGACAACACCGGCGTCCGGCCCGTAATGCCCGTGACCATGCCCGGCGACGTGCCCCACGTTACCTGCGGTTCGATCATGGACGCATCCAGTTCGACGAGCCGGTCGTGGGTGCATCCGGGATCCGATGCCCATGCCGACCACTCCGCGACAAGGTCCTCGTGCGTCCGGTCTTTTGGAAGATACGGACGTCCCTTGAGATATTCGAACGTGACGTTATCCGGCGATACCAGCCCCGCGCGGGCGCCGGCCTCGATGGTCATGTTGCACACGGTCAGCCGCTCTTCCATGGTCAAACGGCGAATGGCTTCGCCCGTGTATTCGATAACGAATCCCGTGCCGCCCGCCGTGCCGATGCGCCCGATTATCGCCAGGATGAGATCCTTGGCCGTGACGCCGTTCGGCAATGCGCCCGATACGCGGACTTCCATGGTTTTCGATTTCTTCTGCAAGAGCGTCTGCGTGGCGAGGACGTGCTCGACTTCGCTCGTGCCGATTCCGAAGGCCAGTGCGCCCAGCGCACCGTGCGTCGCCGTATGCGAATCGCCGCAGACGATCGTCATGCCCGGTTGCGTCAGACCCAGTTCCGGACCGATCACGTGTACGATGCCGTTGCGGGGATCGTTCATGTCGAAACAGCGGATCCCGAAATCACGGCAGTTTTTCAACAGGGTTTCAATCTGTTGTTTTGCGAGCGGATCGGTCAACGGTTTCGAGCGATCGGTCGTGGGAATGTTGTGATCCATCGTCGCAAACGACAATTCCGGGCGGCGAACCTTGCGTCCCGCGAGCCGCAATCCCTCGAAAGCCTGTGCCGACGTCACTTCGTGGATGTAATGCCGGTCAATGTAGAGAATGGCGTCCTGACCGGGTTCCTCGGCAACGACATGTGCGTCCCAGATTTTTTCATAGATGTTTTTTGGCATCGGATTACCTCGTGTTTCTTGGCGTGTGTTTCAATGCGCCGCCCTTCAAACTACCGCAACAGGTTCAACGCCGCGCCGGCCTTGAACCACGCAATCTGCCCTTCGTTGTATGAATGATTCGCCTGAATGCTCTCCGTGGTTCCGTCCGCATGATGCAGGACAATCGTCAGCGGCTTGCCCGGGGCAAACGAGGTCAGACCGAGAATATCAATCGTGTCGTCTTCCCGAATGCGCCCGTAATCGTCCTTGTCGGCGAAGGTCAGCGCGAGCATACCCTGTTTTTTGAGATTCGTCTCATGAATGCGCGCGAACGACTTCACCAGAATGGCGCGCACGCCCAGAAAACGCGGTTCCATCGCCGCATGTTCGCGCGAACTGCCCTCGCCGTAGTTTTCATCGCCTACGACCACTGATCCAATGCCCGCGGCCTTGTAGGCGCGTTGCGTCGCGGGAACCGGCCCGTATTCGCCGGTCAGTTGATTTTTGACCTTGTTTGTTTCGCCGTTGAAGGCATTGATCGCGCCGATGAAGCAGTTGTCCGAGATGCGGTCGAGATGCCCGCGAAAGCGCAGCCATGGCCCGGCCATCGAGATATGGTCCGTCGTGCATTTGCCCTGGATTTTGATAAGCAGTTTGAGCCCGGTCAAATCGCGGCCCTCCCACGCGGGGAACGGGTCAAGCAATTGCAGCCGTTCCGACGCGGGCGACACGACGACTTCAACTTGGCTTCCATCCTTGGCCGGGGCCTGATAGCCGGGGTCTTCCACCGCAAAACCCTTTGGTGGCAGCGCCACGCCTTCGGGCGGATCGAGCCGGACCTCGACGCCGTCCTCGTTGGTCAGCGTGTCCGTCAGCGGGTTGAACGAAAGCCGCCCGGCCAGCGCCAAAGCCGTCACCATTTCCGGGGAGGCGACGAATGCGTGCGTGTTTGGGTTGCCGTCGTTGCGTTTCGCGAAATTGCGATTGAACGAGGTGACGATCGAATTGGGTTCCTGTTTTTCCGCGCCGGCGCGCCGCCATTGGCCGATGCAGGGGCCGCAGGCATTGGCAAGCACCACGCCGCCTATCGCCTTGAACGCCGCCAGTTGCCCATCGCGATCCATCGTATAACGGACTTGCTCGGAACCGGGCGTGACGATGAAATCTGCCTTTGGTTTCAGTTTTTTTGCAACAGCCTGCCGCGCCAGCGACGCCGCGCGATCCAAATCCTCGTAGGAAGCGTTTGTGCAGGAGCCGATTAGGCCCGCGCCCACGTTGTCGGGATATCCCTTTTCCCGAACCGCGGCGGCCAGTTTCGATATCGGCCATGCCGCATCGGGCGTGAACGGGCCGTTGACGTGCGGCTCAAGCGTGGTCAAATCAATCTCAATGACCCGGTCGTAATGTTTTCCGGGATTCGCATAAACCTCGTCATCCGCGCGCAAGTGCTCCGCCACGCCGTCCGCCAACGCGGCCACTTCGGCGCGGCCCGTTGCCCGCAGGTATTCGGCCATCTGCGCGTCGTACGCGAAGACCGATGCCGTGGCGCCGATTTCCGCGCCCATGTTGCAGATGGTTGCCTTGCCGGTGCATGAAAGACGCTCGGCGCCTTCGCCGAAATACTCGACAATCGCGCCCGTGCCGCCCTTGACCGTCAGGATGCCGGCCAGTTTCAGGATCACGTCCTTCGGGGCGGTCCAGCCGCTCAAGGCGCCGGTCAGTTTGACCCCGATGACCTTGGGAAACTTGAGTTCCCACGCCATGCCCGCCATAACGTCCACCGCGTCCGCACCGCCGACGCCCACGCCGATCATGCCCAATCCGCCCGCGTTGGGCGTGTGCGAATCCGTGCCGATAATCAATCCGCCGGGGAACGCATAGTTTTCAAGAATGACTTGGTGGATAATGCCGGCGCCGGGTTTCCAGAAACCGATGCCGTATTTGTTCGACGCAGACGCCAAGAACTCGTACACTTCGCGGTTCATGTCGAGCGCCTTGGCGAGATCCGGCGCCGCGCCCGACTGCGCGACAATCAAGTGATCGCAGTGGACCGTCGTCGGCGCAGCCACTTTGGGGCGGCCCGCCTGCATGAATTGCAGCAGGGCCATTTGCGCCGTCGCATCCTGCATCGCCACGCGATCCGGCGCGAAGTCCACATAGGACTCGCCGCGCACGAACGCCGCGGAAGGCATTCCGTCGTACAGGTGGGCATACAAAATCTTTTCCGCCAATGTCAGAAGTTTGCCCGCCGCCGCGCGCGCCGCCGCGACACGTCCCGGCAGCGACGCATACATCCGTTCGATACGGTCAAAATCGAAAACCATTGGTTCGCCTCTCTCTAAGTTGTTGGAACCTGGACGAAACTTGGGCACACATCGGACTCCCTGTACTGCGCGGGAACGGTTGTTCAGCCGGCCGGCAATCAATCCGGCGGCAGGGCCTGTATCCGTAATTGAATGATCTTTTCGTACAGGTTCTAAAGCAAAAAGGGCCACTGCGGATGGAGACCGTTCCAGAATGCCGATGGCCCGATGCCCGAAACATTACCGAACCCGTGCGGAAATTTCAAGCCGGTAATTGTTTTCCACAATCCGCTCGTAACGAGGAGAGTCGGCGTCCTCGCCGACCGGCATTTTTGCAGGGAACCCTGATTTGGACAGATCAACATGGAACGGCGCACGTGGACGCGCGAACTTGGCAATTATTGATTGTACAGCGGCAGGCGCTCATCGGTCGTTTTATAGGTATGCTTCACCCAGGCGTATCGCGGATCGTCCTGATTGGCCAAGCTTTGTGCGCTGCCGGCGAGGACGTTCAGGTAATAGGTCGTGTACCCGGGCGGACTGGACACCGGATGGTAGCCGCCGGGCACAAGCACCGCGCAATTGTTTTCCGGACGCACAACGGCGTCTATGGGGTTTCCGGCGCGTTGAAGCGGCGAAGCCGCGTCCGTATAAACCCACTGGAACGCGTAGCCTTCGGGGCGGTCGAATTTGAAAAAGTAGACCTCTTCGAGTTCCGCCTCGACCAGTTTTCCATTCTCTTCAACATGAACATCGTGTTTGTGCGGCGGATAACTGCTCCAATTGCCGCCCGGCGTGTAAACCTCCACCAGCACCAAACGGTGGACAGGGGATCCCGGCGGCAGCAAATCGTTGATTTGCCGGCACGCATGATCGCCGCCCCGAATGGAGATCGGAACCCCTGTCGGAGCGATTAGAAACGGATCGGCATCCCTGTTTGTCGGAACCCACGCCACCGCAAAGTCGCAGGCTGTGCTCGCGGTCACTGTAAATGCTGTCCGGCGGGGCAGATAAAGAACGTGCGCCGCCCCCGAAAAGACATCCTCGCGCCCCCCGACGTCCGGCCAGGCGCCGCGATTGGATCGCACGGACAATCGTCCGCCGAAAGGGACAAGGGCCAGTTCATTTTCCCGCGTGTCGAATGACCATTTTTCCCCTTTTCCAAGCCGCCGCCCCTGGAATGAGATATAGTTCCATCCGGCCGTTTCCGGCGTGATTGACAGCAACAGACCGTCTTCATGGGCCGCGGAGGGATGAATGATCAGATTTTCGGCTGTATAGTGCATGACAACTCCCAAGTGAGGCTTCAGGCTACAGGCTTATGACTACAGGCTCCAGGACGATTAAGGCCAATACCCGTAACGCCGAATTCCGATTTAGCTGTGCTGCCAACACGGGCGCCGAATCGGAGTTCGGCGTTACGCCTTCGATCGCGCGAAAAAATTCATAAGATCCCAGTTCACCGTTCATTATTCGCCATTCGGAATATCGCCTGAGTATAATCCAATGCTTCGAGTCCACGCGAATGCAGGGCGGAGCCGAAGCCTGAAGACAACAGAAGCCCGATCCCTGAAGCCTGATGGAGAACCGGAATCATGACTTTCGACGAAATCGTCCGTGCGCGGCGTTCCGTGCGCGGGTTTTCGGACAAGCCCATTCCGCCCGGAACGGTTGCGGCCCTTGCCGAAGCGGCGCGATGGGCGCCCAGCGCCTGCAACAGCCAGACATGGCGTTTTGTGGCCATCACCGACAAGGCGAAGATTGAACGGCTCTGCCGCGAAGGCATGGGTCCGTTGCTCAAGAACAAGTGGATGACCCAGGCCCCGCTCGTCATAGTCGGCTGCGTCGAGCCGGACATTGTGTCCAACCGTCTCGGCAAGAAATTTACGGGTATCGAATACAACACGATAGATTTCGGTATCGCCATGGAGCACATTGTGCTCAAGGCCACCGACCTCGGCCTCGGCACTTGCTGGATCGGCTGGCTCAACACGGAACGCGTCGCGGCCATCATCCAAGCCCCCGAAAAAATCCGAATCCTGGCGCTATTGGCCGTCGGCTACCCCGCCGACGAACCGCCCAAAAACCGCAAACGCAAGCCGCTGTCCTCAATCCTGTTTTCCGAGACCTGGGGCAACCCCTTCCCGGAATTGCCGCCCCCCGGTCCCGGCGATTCCGACGAACCGGAACACTGCGGCGCCACGTGATGTCGTGGGGCGTCGATCTTTTATCAGTACATTAAAATCCGGTTTCTATAAAAAGCAACAAGAAAGTCTTGGGCAATTTGTGCAACCAATTGAAGTTCCATGATTTAGCGAATGCAAAAATCGCGGGGTTTGTGAGCGATAACGATAACGATTACGATTACGAGCACTTAGAGAAACTGGGTTGTGGGCAATGCCCACGTCAGGAATGAATCCTTTCATAGATCAACGAAACGATACATCAACCTTTACAAAATATACCGGCCGAGGTCGCGGGATTCGGTGATCTTGGCGAGGCGGGATTCGACTTCGGCGGCGGTGATGGTCCAGTTTCGGCCCTTGGCTTCGGGACCCTCGAAGGAAATGTCCTCGAGCAGGTATTCCATGACGGTGTGGAGGCGTCGCGCGCCGATATTCTCGGTCGCCTCGTTGATGTTTTGTGAAATGCGCGCGATGGCTTCGATGGCGGCATCCTCGAACTCGACCGTCACACCCTCGGTTTCGAGCAGGGCTTGGTATTGTTTTATCAACGAGTTGCGCGGCTCGCGGAGAATGCGCGAGAACTCCGCGGCATGGAGGCTGTCGAGTTCGACGCGAATCGGAAACCGGCCCTGAAGTTCGGGGATCAGGTCGGACACCTTGGTCATGTGGAACGCGCCCGCCGCAATGAACAGGATGTGATCCGTGCGGACGGGGCCGTGCTTGGTGACGACGGTGGATCCCTCGACGATCGGCAGGATGTCGCGCTGAACGCCTTCGCGCGAAACATCCGGGCCGTGCCCCGGCGAACTGCGTCCGGCTATCTTGTCGATTTCGTCCAGAAAGACAATCCCCGCGTTTTCGGTGCGTTCGATGGCTTTTGCCACGACCGTCTCCATGTCGATCAGCGCGCCCAGCGCTTCCTGTTCAAGGATGCGGCGCGCCTCGGCGACGCTTACTTTGCGCCGCTTGGTCTTCGGCGGCATGAGGCGTCCGAACATTTCCTGGACGTTGACGCCCATTTCCTCGAGGCCGCTGTTCGAGAAAACCTGCATCATGGACGTCGGCGCGGTTTCGCGGACTTCGATCTCGATTTCGCGCGATTCGAGTTCGCCCGCGCGCAACTTGCCCAGAATCACTTCGCGCACGCGGGCTTCGGCGGCGGCATTCGGGTCCACGGGCGCCTCGTCGCCGGCGTTCGGATCCATCGGATGAAACGTGCGCGGGCGTGGGGGAGAGGGCGGTAGGAGGACATCGAGCAACCGTTGTTCGGCCTGTTGCCGGGCCTCTTCCGCCCGTTCGCGCTTCATCTCTTCGCGGACCATGCCCACGCCGACTTCGAGCAGTTCCCGAATCATGGATTCGCAGTCCCGGCCCACATAGCCGACCTCGGTGAATTTAGACGCCTCGACCTTGATGAACGGCGCGTCGGCCAGGCGCGCCAGGCGGCGCGCGATTTCCGTCTTGCCGACGCCCGTCGGGCCGATCATGATGATATTTTTAGGCGCGACCTCGTCCCGCAAGTCTTCGGAGAGGCGCAGACGCCGCCAGCGATTGCGCAACGCGATGGCCACCTTGCGCTTGGCGTTGTCCTGCCCCACGATGTACTTGTCCAGTTCCTCGACGATTTGGCGCGGTGTCAATTCCTGCATGTGAAATTCCTCTTGAGGCTGTAGGCTGTAGGCGGTAGGAATATTCTACTCGCACAGGGAACGGATAAGACCATTCAGCACCTTTCCGGTTTCCTCGCAAAGGGATTGTAGGGGCATGTAACCGGCATCTCGCGCGCAACCCCAGTCTGCGGGCGAGCGAAATCGGATCCTCGAGTTTCCGTGCCGGCCCATAGGCGATATCGAGAAAATGCACATAACCGGCTTTTGTCTGCCTTGCGCTGCCTTCAACGATGTTCGAAACCACCGATACGGCTGCGCGGCGTATTTGTGCGGTCAGTCCGAACAACTCTTCGCGGGGGAACTCGCGTGTAAGTTTGTGGACCGCCATCGCCATTGCGTCCGCAAGTTCAAACGCTTTCAGCTTCCAATGATCGCGCATCTTTTCTTCCTACAGCCTACAGCCTATTCCGTTCCCCGGGCGCTGTGAAAGGTCTGGATAAACGCGCGGGGCTTGTCGGGTGAAAGCAGCACCGGAATGTCATTTGCCCGTTCAATCAGCACGAGCCGCTCCTTGCGGGTGATATAGACTTGGATACGTTCCCAATGCGGTCCGGTCAGAATGTCCGTGTTCCCGAATATCCACCCCGTGCCGTACACCCGCCGTGTACCATCCAACGCGCCCCGTTCAACCAACGTCAAGGATTGAATGCCCGCGCTTGGGATGCGAATACACCCCCTGCGCCGTACGACGACGATGGCGCCGGGCGTAATCCGGTATCCCGTTATGCCGTATTGCGACAGCGCCAACACGACGCACAATATTGCGGCGGCGCCCAGAAAACACAATCCGGAGGCCGATTGCGCCGTTCCGAACAGCAGGAATCCGTTCAAAACCAAAATGCCGGCCAACGCGATGAGAATACCCACCGCTAAAGCGGTTGCCGTCCAGACGACCGCGTCCCACGAACACGGAAAGAACGGCCCGGTTTCATCATTGAATCGGTCTGTTGATGTCATCCAGCGAATCCTTCAATGATTCTTCCCCGGCTTTTTTGGATTGCGGCGCCGCGTTGCTTCATTTTCATGGGATAGGAGAATAGCGCGTCGCGACGTAGGTATCAATAATGCCGCGAAACGCCGCGCCGATTTCCTCGGGCGTGCCCGACAGCGTGGCCGTCCGAAGGCCGTCAATAAACACGGGGCAGTGCGGTTCCTCATCGTTTCCCGGCAGGCTGATCCCGACGTTGGCCGCCTTGGATTCGCCGGGCCCGTTGACAATGCAGCCCATGACGGCAATCGTCATGGTTTCCACGCCCGGATGCTTCCGCCGCCATTCCGGCAGTCGAGCGCGCACATAGGCTTCCGTCTGTTCCGCGAGACGCTGGTACAACGCGCCGGCGGTGCGCCCGCACCCCGGACATGCCGTAATCGTGGGCGAGAACGACCGCAATCCGAGCGCCTGCAGCAATTCGCACGCTGCGTACGCCTCCTCGCGGCGGTCGCCGCCCGGACGCGGCGTCAACGATACGCGGATCGTGTCGCCGATACCTTCTTCCAGGAGCACCGCCATCGAGGCTGCCGACCAGACAAGACCCTTGAGGCCCATTCCGGCTTCCGTTAGACCAAGGTGCAGCGGTTGGCGCGTTGCGCGGGCGAGATCGCGGTAGAGTCGAATCAGGTGGCGCGGCGAGGAACTTTTGCATGAAATGACGATCCGGTCCTCGCCCAGCCCGCTTTTCAACGCCAGTTCCGTGGAATCCAGCGCCGAACGAATCATGCACTCGTTGAGCATGTCGTCCGGCGAACGGCCCAGATCCCGTTCGATATTCTCGCGCCGGACCGCCTCCACGAGGTCCGGGTTCAGCGAACCCGCGTTCACGCCGATGCGCACCGGCTTGCCATGGTCCGCCGCGATGCGGCAAATGGTGGTGAAATGCGCGTCCCGGGTGCGCCCCGCGCCCACATTTCCGGGATTGATGCGGTACTTGTCCAGCGCCGAGGCGCATTCGGGAAACTCCCGGAGCAAGACATGCCCATTGTAGTGAAAATCGCCTGCGATGGCGGCCATGCACCCCGCGTCCCGCACGCGCCGAACCAACTCGCCCACGCCCGACGCCGCTTCATGCGTGTTGACCGTGACCCGGACCAGTTCCGAGCCCGCCTCGGCCAACTCGATAATCTGGCGCGCCGTCGCCGCGACATCCACCGTGTCCGTGTTCGTCATCGTCTGCACGACGATCGGCGCGCCCCCGCCCATCGTCATGCCGCCGACGGGAACCGCCACGGTGTTGTGGCGATGATAACCGTTATCTTTGCCTGCCGCCGTCATGGAATTACCGGCCAACCCTCGCGCGGCGCACCCCATGCGCGCCATGGCCGAACAATATCAGGGCGCTCCCCGAAAACGCAACGCAACAGCGCTTGCATCGTCAGGCGCGCATTGCGCCGGGAGGCGGCTTGTGCTATTCTTTTGGAACGCGGTCGGGAAACGTGTAATTCGGAATCGGGAAAGGAATCCGTGCAAATGAAGATGCGGCTTGGCTATGTGGGATTGGCCCTGCTCGTTGTGTCGGGCGGGGTCGTGTACGGAGAGACGGTTGACGGGATCGTGGCCACGGTGGGCACGGAGGTCATCCTGCACAGCGAGTTGGTGGAACTGGTCGCGCCTGCCCTGAATGATCTGCGGGGGAAGGTTGCCAACGAGGAACAGTTCAACGAGCAGGCCGGCGTCCTTCTCCATCAGGCGATGGAAGACGCGATCAACAACCGCATCCTCCTGCGCGAAGCCCTTCTCGCGGGCATTGACGTGGACAAGGCATTGGTCGAGGAGCGTATCGTGGAAATCAAGAAGCGCTTCGCGACCGACGAGGAATTCGAGAAGGAAATGGCCAAGGCGGGCGAAACCATCGCGGACCTGCGCGAGCGTGTCAAAAAGCAAATCCTGGCAACGAGTTACGGCTTGAGCAAGCGCCGTGGATTTGAGAAAGAGGCCTCTGTGACCGAGGCGGACATTGACCGGTATTACCGCGAACATCCGGACGAATTCGTCCATCCCGAACGGGTGCGCGTCCGCCGGATTTTCTTGGAAGCCAAGCCCGACGCCGCTGAACGCGCGCAGGTTGAGGCCCGCATGGCGGAAATCAAAAAGGAAGCGGACGGCGGCGCCGATTTCGCGGCGCTTGCCCGGACCTATTCTGCCGGGCCGGAAGCCGCCGACGGCGGTCTGCTGGGCTGGGTGACCCGGGAAAGTTTGGTGAAAGAACTGGCCGATGCCGTGTTTGCCTTGCCGGAAGGCGCGATCAGCGACGTTCTGTCCACGCAATTCGGATTGGTGATTTTCAAAGTCGAGAAGAAAGAAGACGCGGGCGCCATGGGGCTGGATGAGGCGCGCAAGCAGATCGAGCCGCAGTTGCGCGCAAAGGCCGCCGCCGAAAAATTCACGAAATGGATGGCGGAACAGCGCAAGCGCAGCCGCGTGCGGATTTTCGAGGCATCCTAATCAATTCATGTTGAGCCGTGCATTGAAAATGGCCTTTTGGGTCATGTACGACCATCTAGGCAAGTTGTTGGTGGCCAATTTGTTATGGGCTTCCGCCGTGGCGGTTCCCGGTGTTCTGGGACTGTCCGTCCTTGCCTCCGGCGAACCGGGCGCCGGGCTGTTCATCGCGTTGCCGTTGCTGGTTTTATCGGGCGCGATACTTCTGCCGGTCATGACGGCGGGATTGGCGCACATGGCCAAGGAACTCATAGATACCCGTGACGGCTCCCTAGGCGATTTTTTCCAGGGCATTCGCCTTTATTGGCGGAAAGCGGCGGCATTGGGGGTTCTGTATTGGACGGCGGCGATTTGCCTTGGAACGAGCGTCTGGTTTTACGCGATTCATTTGCGGGACAGCGTTCCCTGGCTCGGTTACGCCATCAGCGCGACCGCACTGTGGTGTCTGGTTTTTCTCGCGTTGACGGGCATGTTGCTGCTGCCCGCGCTGGTTCAGAAAAAGGACGGCATCTTCGGCACGCTGAAACTGGCCGCCCTGCTGGTGGTGGACAATCCACTGTTCAGCGCCGGCCTTGCCGTTCATTTTCTGATTCTTGCCGGTCTTTCGATTGTGCCCCCGTTTTTGTTCCTGGTGTCGGGATCGTTGGGCGCGGTGCTGGCCACCAGCGCCTATGAAATGCTGGCGCGCAAATACGCCCACAAACAGGCGCTTGCGGAAGGGCATCTCTCGCCGGCCACCAAGAGGGATGCCATTTTCGGCGACGAGCAGGACGATTATTTGAATCGTGGTTTACGGGACGCGTTGTTCCCGTGGAAGGGATGAACGAGTGCGGATTGCAGCCCTTTGCGCAATCTCCGCGGTTTCGCTCTCAACAGGAAAGGAAAAGGCAATATGACGAGAATTACTGGAGTTGTGGCGCGCGAGATCCTCGATTCCCGGGGAAATCCCACGGTCGAGGTGGATGTGTATTTGAGCAGTGGCGTGATGGGACGCGCCGCAGTGCCGTCGGGGGCTTCGACGGGCGAAAACGAGGCTATCGAATTGCGCGACAAGGATCCGAAGCGTTACCTGGGCAAGGGCGTCGAAAAGGCCGTCGCAAACGTCAATGACATCATCTCCGAGGAGATCCTGGGCATGGACGCGTTTGAACAGCGGGCCCTGGATTCGCTCATGATTCAACTCGACGGAACCCCGAACAAATCGAAATTGGGGGCCAATGCGATCCTGGGCGTTTCGCTGGCAGCCGCCAAGGCGGCCGCGAATGCGCTTGAAATACCGTTGTATCGTTACATCGGCGGGGCCAATGCCTATATGCTGCCGGTCCCGATGATGAACATCCTCAATGGCGGCGCGCATGCGGACAACAATGTGGACGTACAGGAATTCATGGCGGTGCCGGCGGGCGCAAAAAGTTTTCGCGAGGCCCTGCGCATGGGCGCCGAGGTGTTTCATGCGCTGAAAAAGGTGCTCAAAGATCAGGGGTTGAACACGTCGGTCGGCGATGAAGGCGGTTTCGCCCCCAACCTGAAGTCCAATGTCGAAGCCATCGAAGTCATTCTGAAAGCCATCAAGGCGGCCGGGTACAAGGCCGGGAAGGATGTTTTCATCGCGATCGATCCGGCGGCAAGCGAATTCTACGATGCCAAAACGAAGGCATACGTTCTTGGCGCGGAGGCCAAACCGAAGAAATCCGCCGCCGAAATGGTCGCCTTCTGGAAGGAATGGGCCGGAAAATATCCCATTATTTCCATCGAGGACGGGATGTCCGAGTCCGATTGGGCGGGCTGGAAATTGCTTACCGACGAACTGGGCGGCAAGATCCAACTGGTCGGCGACGATAATTTCGTCACCAACATGAAATACCTCGCCAAGGGAATCAAGGAAGGCGTCGCGAATTCGATTCTCGTGAAGGTGAACCAGATTGGTTCATTGTCGGAGACGCTCGACACGATCCAGTTGGCGCACCGGGCCGGTTACACGACGGTCATCTCGCATCGGAGCGGCGAAACCGAGGACTCCACGATTGCCGACATCGCCGTCGCGACCAATGCCGGCCAGATCAAGACCGGTTCGGCTTCGCGCAGCGATCGCATCGCGAAGTACAACCAGTTGCTGCGGATCGAGGAACTCCTTGGGGATCAGGCCTATTATCCTGGTCTTGCGGCTTTCACGCGCCTGGGCAAATAAACCGAATCCCGGCCGGGCGGGGTGGACCCCGTCCGGCCGGTTGCGTAAAAGCGATAAGCCTGCTATGCTGAAGGGCAGTCGAGGCATATCCGATGGACAATCGCGACACGGTATGGTTCATGCTGGCGCTCGTGCTGGTAAGCGTCTTGACGTTATGGTATATGAGCGAGCGGAGACTCGTTGAACGATATAGCGGCCACCAGCAGATGCAACAACAGACCCAGGCCGCGAAGGAGCAAATCCAGCGTCTTGAAAAGGAAATAGAGAACACCCGGCGGCGAATCGAACACCTTGGCAGTGACCCGATGGAAATCGAGGCCGCCATTCGCCGGAGCAAGGATTTGGTCCGCGAGGGTGAAAAAATCTATCGTATTGAAAAAGCGCCAAGCGATGCGCCCCCTCAGCCTTGATCCATTCGAAGGGGCTATGCTTGAACATAAGGACATTGAGTCGGAACTGACACACGAAATCGAGTTGAGCAGTCCGGAGGAAGCCATCAAGCTTTTCGGACGCAATGGTGAGTTGCGCAAACGTATCCAATCCGAAACCGGCGCACGAATTGTGGACCGTGGGGCGAAGGTCGTGATTCTTGGCAGCGAACCGGATACCCGTGTCGTGGGCGAAGTGCTCGATGAAATGCTGCAGGCGGTCCGTCGCGGCCATACGCCGTCCATGGGCGACGTGGTGTATGCCCTGGATGAGGCGCGAACTCGCGGCGCCGCCGATTTGGGCGCCGTCCTCGCGCAGGAACCGGGGGCGCTGCGGCGCGAAATGCACATTAAACCCCGTACCCGCGGTCAAGGGGAATATCTCGATGCGCTCGAATCCCATGAAATCACGATGGTGATTGGACCGGCTGGAACGGGAAAAACCTATCTGGCGATGGCGGCGGCGGTGTCCGCGCTCCTGAACAAACAGGTTGGGCGCCTTATCCTGACCCGGCCCGCCGTGGAAGCCGGCGAGAACCTCGGATTCCTGCCCGGGGACCTCAAAGAAAAAGTCAATCCGTATCTCCGTCCGTTATATGATGCGTTGCACTCGATGGTGGACAGCGACCGGGTATATCGCTTCCTGCAACGCGAGACGATCGAAGTGGCGCCGCTTGCGTTTATGCGCGGCCGCACGCTCGACCACGCCTTCGCCATTCTGGACGAGGCGCAAAACACGACCACGGAGCAGATGCTCATGTTTCTGACGCGGCTGGGAACCGGTTCGCGTGCCGTCGTGACTGGCGACATCACCCAAATAGACCTGCCCAAAGGCGTCAAGTCCGGCTTGGTGGAGGCCTCGCGCATCCTGCGCAACACGCCCGGCATCGCCATTATCCACTTGAGCAAGCGCGATGTCGTTCGGCATCCGCTGGTGCAGCGCATCGTGGACGCCTATGAGGCGGAATCGCGCGGCTTGCACAGCGGGCGGTCTGAATCCGAAACGGCGCATCTGGACGCGGCAACGGGTAACCGGTCATGACCTTTCCTCAAAGGGATCGCAGGAGGGCCCGGCGGGCCGGTGGTTGGAGTGTTGGCCTGTGGCAGATTTCACCGGACAGGCCATGGCTGCAAAAAAACATGGCCATCCAATTGTTTGTCGTTTGCCTGGCCTTTGCGGCGCTGGTCACCCGCCTCCCCGGATTTTCGATTCGGAGCATCGGATACGATATTGAAAATCAGACGGTGGCCATGGAAGAAGTCCGCGCCGCCATCCCGTTTCAGTCCGAGGACTTGCAGGCCACCAAGGAAAAGCGCGACGAGGCGGCCAAAGCCACACTGGACACATACCGTGTCGATCGCGAGCGCGTTGCCAAGCAGTTGCAGTTGCTGGACGATCGCATTCAGTTTCTGGCTTCGAAGCGCGCGGAGATCGCAAAAGCGGTTCGTGAAGCCTTGCAGACCTCCACTTCGGCGCAGTCTGAAGAAGAAATAGTCCGTAAGGCATTGCTGGCTTTTGTGGAGCGCATCGAGCCGGAACTGCGCCTGGACAAGCCGGTTGATGCCGCGGCGCTTGCCTGCTGGATTGAACCCGCTCCGGAAACATTGCCTAAACGGGTGTTTGCCTCCACCCGCAACCGGCCGCGGCAAACGGTGGTCTCCTTGCAGGAGCCTCCCTCCGCAACGTATGTGATGGCCAATCTGCGTGATCTTTCGCAACTGGCCCGCGACAGCCTTGAATATGTCCTGTCCTATGGAATTTTGCCGGAAAATCGTGTCCCGGCCGGGGAAGACGAGCGCTTTTCCGTGATTCGCGATGTCCTGGTGGGGGATTTGAAACCGGTCGAAGAGATTCCATGCAAAAAACTGCCCACGGTTCGTACCGCGCCGGATCTGTTGCGAGCCCGGCTGGCCGACGTTGCACGGGAAGCGGCTTCGCGAAACGTGGCCGACCGTCCCGTGGACTGGACGCGTCTCCAACAGGCGGCTTTTGAGTTGGCCCGCACCTGCATCACCGAAACCTTGTCCTACGATGCCGTGTATACCGAAGGCGCGCGGGAACATGCGCGGTTGATGGTTCCTCCCGTCGTCAAGGAAATTCAGACCGGTGAGGTTATCCAGCGCAGCGGAGATCGTTGGACTGCCCAGAGCCGCGCGGATGTCCGCGCGTATTGGGCCAAACTGCGGGCGCGCCAAGCCCCGTGGTCGCGACTGATCGGCATCGCGTCGGCCAACACGGTTCTTGCCGCATTGGCCGTGGCATGCCTCGCGCGTGTCATTGCCTTTTTAACGCGCAAGTCGGATGTGGCGCAGCGGCATATGCGCGTGGTGTGTGTTTTGATACTGGGAACGCTTTTCTTGGGCCGGGTGATTCAGTACTTCGATCCATCGGGTTTTTCGGCGCCCATCGCCGCCGCGGGTATTCTTGCGGCCATTCTAACCAATGCCCGCGTGGCGGTCATGGCGTCGGTTATCGCGGCCTTTCTGATCTCCATTCAATACGGTTACGATTGGCGTTTGTTCGTGGTCGGCGCCTCGATGGCCCTAGCGGGGGTTTTCGGCACGTTCCGGGTTCGCCGCCGCGGCGACATGACCCGCGCGGCCCTCAGCGCCACGATAGTCGGCATCCTTGTGGTGCTCGCCGTAACCATCGGCATGGACTCCTTGGCGCCCGGCGCCGTGCTGCGCAGGGTTCTTTTGGTGCTGGGCGGGGGTGTCGCTTGCGTGTTCATCGTGCCGGGCGTGCTGTCGCCGCTGGAACGTCTCTTCGGCATCACAACCGATATCCAGTTGCTCGAATTCAGCGATCTCAACAACGAATTGCTCAGCCGCATCGCCATCGAAATGCCCGGCACCTATGCCCATTCACTGATGCTGGGTCAACTTGCCGAAGCGGCGGCGGATGCAATCGGCGCCAATGGACTGCTGGCGCGGGTTGCGGCTTATTATCATGATGTGGGCAAACTGCGCCATCCGGAATATTTCAGCGAAAACCAAAGCGGCCCCAACATCCACGACACCCTGCCGCCGCGGGCCAGCGCGCGCGCCATCGCGGCCCATGTGGCGCATGGCGTCGAAATCGCCCGCGAACACCACCTCCCCCAACCCATCATCAACGCCATCCAGGAGCATCACGGTACGACCCTCATCAGTTTCTTCCATCAGAAAGCATGCGAACGGCAACGGCACGACGAAGTGCGCGAAGAGGATTACCGGTATCCCGGACCCAAACCGCAAAGCCGCGAATCGGCCATCCTGATGATTTGCGACGCGGTGGAATCCGGCGTGCGGTCCATTAAAAGCCCCAACGAGGAACGTATCCGCGACTTTGCCGACAAGATCATCATGAACCGGTGGTCGGATCGCCAACTCGAGCAATGCCATCTGACCTTGCGCGACCTGGACGCGATCAAAGAGATTCTTGTAAGCCGCGTCATGACATCGTTCCATACGCGCATCGCCTATCCGGACAAGGGCGGCGATCGCAGCGCGGCCAATGTTATTCCCATGCCCGGCGGATGATTCGAAACATGATGGTTCTAACGCTGGAAAATCGTTCCGTCCTGAAACAACTTTATCGCCCCGACGCGTTGCGCCGGATTCTCGCGCGAATCGCCGCCGGCGAAAAACATGAAACCGGCGGGATTGTGCATGTCGTATTTTGCGATGACGCCGAAATGGCCGCCTTGAACCGGAAGTATCGGAAGGCGCGAGGCGCCACCGACGTGCTGGCTTTTGCATACAAACCCGTTCCCGGATGCCCCGGCACGAAAAAAAACCTCGGTGACATCATCCTATCCCTGGAAACCATTGAACGGCGCTGTGCCGGCGACTTGAAATCCATGCGATTTGAAGTCCGTCTGTTGTTTTGTCATGGTGTTTTACATCTTCTGGGATACCGTCACGACAGCGCCGCGCAATGCCGTTCAATGGCTGAAAAACAGGCCCGGTATCTTGGCGTGACGCCCGAAGAAGCCTGGCTGATCAAGCATTGAACCAAGGAAAATGACGAGGATGGTTTCACGGAGGAAACGGCATGAAAGGGGATCGGTTCTGATCCCCGCCGGCCTGTGTGCGTTGATCCTGCCGATTACCGCGTCATTCGTCGCCAAGGCCGATGCGGCCGCTGTATTGACGTATGGCGCGTTATGGGAAAACTTACCGCATTTCTTCCCGGCCAATGTACTCGTTTTACTCGGCGCGCTTTTGGTGCTGTCCGCTCTTTTTTCTTCCTGCGAGACGGCTTTTCTGGCGATTCAGAAACCCCGCCTCCGCGCCATGCGTCAGGAAAAGGCGCTGACGGCGCGATGGGTCGTGGCGATGCTGGACGAGCCGGGACGGCTTCTGACGACCATCCTCGTCGGTAATTTGCTCGTCAACACCCTTATCGGCGTAATGCTCGGAAGCCGCCTGAGCGGCTGGTTTGAAGCCGCCGGGACGGGCGCCGTTGTTTCTTATTCCGCCACGATAGCGATTTGTACGACGGTGTTGCTCGTTTTCGGCGAGGTTCTCCCGAAAGTCTTTGCCATTCGTGTGCAGGAAGCCTATGCG
Organism: Candidatus Hydrogenedentota bacterium; assembly: GCA_035450225.1. Classification (NCBI taxonomy): domain Bacteria; kingdom Pseudomonadati; phylum Candidatus Hydrogenedentota; species Candidatus Hydrogenedentota bacterium. Next base: position 23,531 of record DAOTMJ010000024.1, on the reverse strand, counting down.
CGAGTGGCGGTCGTTCCGCTTCTTGCCGCCGATCGTCTGCTGGCGCCGCTCTGCGCCACGCTGTTGCGCGTGACGGATTTTTTGTTCCAGATCACGCATTTCAGCGCATTCCATGCGGCGCCGTACATCACCGACGAGGAATTGAAAACTATTCTTTCGGACGAGCAGACGCCCAGCGCCATCAAGGAGGAAGGACGGCAGATGATTCGCCGTATTCTCGAATTCCACGATGTGTCGCTTCGCGAGATCCTGATTCCGCGCCCGGACGTGATTGCCTTGTCGGAAGACGCCACCGTCGCCGAAGCCCACGCCCAATTCCGCGAATACGAATTTTCGCGCATCCCCGTTTACCGGGATGATTTGGATCACATCGTGGGCATCCTTTTCGCCAAGGATCTCCTGCCCAGTGTGTTGCAGGGCGAAACATCCCGGACGGTCAAGAGCCTTGCGCGCCCCGCCCACTTTGTGCCGCAGACCATGAGCGTCCAGCAATTCATCCGAAATGTCCAGCGCCAGCGGTCTCACATGGCCATCGTGGTGGATGAATACGGCGGAACGGCCGGAATCGTGACCCTGCACGATGCCATCGAGCAGATTGTGGGCAGTCTTGGCGACGAGGGAGACGAGGAACAACCGTCCTGCGAACGGGTAGCCGAAGGCGTCTATCGCGTCAGGGGCAGCGTCCCGATTGAAGAACTGAGCGATCTGCTCGAAATTCCGTTGGAAGACGAGGAACACCACACGGTTGCGGGATTTCTCATGGCCCACATGGAAAAGGTGCCTGCCGCGGGCGACACGTTCGTGCATGCCGGCGTTCGTTTCACGGTCGAACGCGTCGAGGGCAAACGCGCCGATACGGTCCGCGTGGAAATGGCCGCCGAAACGGAGGAGGGACCCGCATGAGCTTGTTCATTTCCTTCCTTGTGTTGTTGGCCGCCTTGGCGCTGCAGGCCCTTTTCGAAGGGTACGAGATCGGATTTATCAGTTCGAATCCGATCAGCGTGCGGCGGCTGGCCGAACAGGAGCGTTCGGAACGCGCCGCGCGCCTATTGCAATGGATTGAAACACCTGATCGGTTGATTGCCACGATTCTCGTCGGGGCAAACCTCATGGTCGTGATTTGCACGGTCGTCGTGTCGCGGATGGTCGAAACCCTTGTTCCGGTACATCTGTCCGAAATCGTCAACAATCTGATTTCGACCCTGTTCCTTGCGCCGATCATGCTGATTTTCGTGGGAATAATTCCCAAAAGCGTTTTCCGGACCATGCCCACCCGGCTTTCGCTGGCATTTCTTCCGGCCATCCAGTTCTTTTATCGCATACTGGCGCCGGTGGCCATTCCCTTCACTTGGCTGGTTCGCGGTTCCCTTTATCTGATAGGCGCCGAGCAGCGTCCCATCCGCCCGCTGGTCTCTTCGCTTGAGGAAGTGCGCGACTTGGTGGACGAAAGCGTGGGGCAGGGCGCCATCGAACCGGAAGAACAGGAAATGATTCATTCGGTGATCGATCTGCAGGACATGACCGTCAAGGAAATCATGGTGCCGCGCATTGCCATACAAGCCCTTCCCGACACGGCCACGCGAACGGAACTGGCCAAACTTTTTGTCGAAACGGGGCGCACCCGCGTCGCCATCTACCGTGAAACCATCGATCAGATTATCGGGGTCGTCAGCGCCTATGCGCTGCTTCGCGACGAGGATCCCGCCTGTGAGGACATCGCGCGATTCGTGAAGCAAGTCCGTCATATTCCCGATACCATGAAAGTGGGTGACCTCCTGCGAGAATTCAAGCAACACAAGCAGCATATGGCCATCGTAACCGACGAATACGGCGGCACGGACGGCCTCGTCACCATCGAGGACATTGTCGAGGAAATCCTGGGGGAAATTCAGGACGAGTACGACAACGAGGAGAGCCAGATCCACAAGTTAGGTCCGAACGCCTATGTCGTTGACGCGCGCATGCCGCTCGAAGAAGCCGCGAAGGCCATCGGCATCCCGATCGAGGACGATGAGGTCGAAACCATCGGTGGATGGCTGATGCACATCGCCGGCTGCATTCCGGCGCAAGGACAAGTCATCGAACATGAGCGCCTGCGCATGACGGTGCTTGCAGGAGGCGCGAGCCATGTGTCGCGCATCAGAATGGAGTTGTTGCCCGATTCAAAGCCGAAGACCGAAACCTGAGATGGCGGCATGTCCGCTCAACGGATCCTTCGGCTATGCACAGGGAGCCGGACAATGAATGCGATTTCAGCCAGAGGTCTTACGAAGATCTACCCGCGCCAGTTGGGCAGAAAGGCCGTCCCTTCGCTCGACCACCTTGATCTCGATGTGGGTGAAAACGAGGTGTTTGGCTTCATCGGACGCAACGGGGCGGGAAAAACGACGACCATCAAGTTGATTTGCGGGTTGATCTTTCCGACGGCCGGCGAGGTCAAGATCCTCGGACGCGTCGCGCGCGATCCGGGCGCGCGGCGCGCTATCGGTTATCTGCCCGAGAACCCGTATTATTACGAGTATCTTACCCCGGTCGAAACGCTCGATTTCTACGGGCAGTTGAATGGCCTTGACGCCTCCGGGCGCCTCCGGGAATGGGACAAATTGTCGGAATTGCTCGACCTGCGCGATATCGCCCGAGAACGAATCCGCGGGTTTTCAAAGGGCATGCGGCAGCGTCTGGCGTTTGCCGTGGCGCTTGTCGGCGATCCGCGTATCCTGATTCTCGATGAACCCATGAGCGGCCTCGATCCCATCGGCCGACGGGCGACGCGAGAGTTGATTCTTCGCTTGAAGGCGGAGAAGAAGACCGTGTTTTTTTCGACACACGTCTTGAGCGACGTCGAACAAATCTGTGACCGTGTGGGTGTTCTTGTCAAGGGCCGCCTCAAGGCACAGGGCCGACTTGACGAACTCCTGAAACGACATGTGCGTCATGTCGAGGTGATAGCAACCGGCCCCATGGATGTTCCGGAACCGCCTGTTCGCATATCCGAGGCGGGTTCCCATTTTCATGCGCCCGATCTGGAATCGGCGAACGCCCTGGTGAAACGCATTCACCAAACGGGGGGGCATCTGGTCGAATTCAACCCCATCCGCGAATCCCTCGAGGACTATTTCGTGCAGAGGCAGGAGGATTGACATGCGCACCTATGCCATCGCCCGCAACACGTTCCGCGAAGCCGTCCGGGACAAGGTTTTGTATGTGCTGCTGTTCCTGGCGGGGGCATCCATTCTCGGATCGAAAGCCCTCGGCTGGATCAGCGTGGGGCAGGACGTCAAAATCATGAAGGATTTCTCGCTGGCCGCCATTCAGGTGTTCGGCGTGCTCATCGCTATTTTTGTGGGCGCCAATCTGGTCTACAAGGAAATTGACAAGCGAACCCTTTATACGATTCTTTCGCGGCCGATTCGCCGATACGAATTCATCCTGGGCAAATACATGGGCATGGGGGCGCTCCTGCTTGTCATAACGGCGGCGATGGCGGTCGTTGCCACCCTTTACGTGCTGGCATTGGGCGGGACGCTGAATTCTTCCTTCTACTGGGCGGCCGTGCTTATCTATGCCGAACTCCTGCTCCTGACGGCCTTCGCCACGCTTATGTCGTCGCTGGCCGCCCCCATCCTCGGTGCGTTCGTCGTGCTGAGTTGTTTTTTTCTCGGCCATGCGACCGGCATTCTCGTGGATCTGCCCAAGCCGCTCGCTGAAAGCGCTTTTCGTCCCATCTTCCAGATTTTCTATTACATTGTTCCGAACCTTGACCATTTCAACATTCGCGCCGAGGCGGCCAACGGCGTTGCGGTGTCGTCGCTGTATTGTCTGTGGGCGCTTGCGTACGGCGCGGCCTATACGGTGATGTTGCTGATTCTTGCCGTACTGGCGTTTGAGGAAAAGGACGTCTAGTTCGATGCGCGCCCGGAGGATTCTCATCGGTCTGTTGGCCGTCGTGCTGGGATTCGGCGGCGCCGCGGGCATCCAGCGGCGTCTTGAGGCAATCCATGCGCAAAATCGCGGCGATGAAATGCTCTATCTTCCCAATGAGAAAATACTCAACCATTTTTGCGCGGGCATGGACAGCATCGTCGCCGGATTCCTGTGGCTGAAATGCGTTCAATACACCGCCGAACACTTCCATTCGGATCAGGATTTCACATGGCTCAACCACATGGCCGACATAATCACCCGGCTTGATCCATATAATGTGCAAGCCTGCCGCTATCTGGCCATCTTCCTTATTTCGCTCAAGGCCGATGACAATGCCGGCATCGAATTGCTGAAACGCGGCATGGCGCACAATCCCTTTGCATACGAACTGCCCTATGAAATCGCCATGACTTATCTGATCAACCGGCGCGAGCAGCCCGATTCGCCCGTTCAAGCCGCCAAGTACCTTGGCATGGCCGTCGAAACCGGCCACGCGCCGCCCTTCGTGCTCGAAGTCGCGCAAGTGCTCCAGGGCGAATACAACTTGCTGGACGTCGAACGTTCAATGTGGATGCATGCCCTTGAAAGCGGCGACCCCTTCATGCGCGAACTGGCGGAGCGTAAACTAGCCGAATTGGATTTGCGTGTTGCCTGCGCGCAACTGGACGGGGCTATTGCCTTGTACCGGCAACGCCATGGGCAGGCGCCTGAAACCATCGAGGATCTGGTAACCGGCGGCATTCTGGACCAAGCGCCGCGCGATCCGCTGGGCGGAAAATTTTTTATTGACGCCCTTGGCCGCGCCCAAAATACAACCGTCCTTGACGAACGCGTCAAGCGCATCAGGAAAAATCTGCAAACGGCCGTCGAGAGTTTTCAGAAACGGTTCCTGCGATTTCCGGCCGCCCTCGACGAACTGGTGACGGAACATATCATGGATGCAATTCCTTCGCACCCGTACGCCGGCCGACGCTGGCTCTACAATCCCGCCACCGGCGCGGTCGAGTAGCGATGGGCCGGATCGGGCGGATCGGGCGGATCAGTCGGATCAGTCGGATCGGACACAATCTTCGCCGCGGTATTGTGTTTCACGGCGGCCGCGTATAAAGTAGCCTGGATATGTCGTGTGAAAATCAATCCCTTAACGATGGAACGGAGTTGCGAATCGCCCGCGCACAGGCTGACCTGCAGGCGCTGGCTGGACGGCTGCATCACCGCCTGCCGAATACCGCCATGGAACGTTCCGCCGCCGAATACATCCACGATCGCCTGAAACCGATTGCGCAGACCGTCGAGATGGACGATTTTTACAGCATAGACAACCCCTTCATCGTCTTTGCGTCTTACTATGCGGAATTCGCGATCGTGTCGTTGCTGGCGATCGGGTGGCCGCTGATTTCCTTTTTCTACGGCGTGGCCGTGTTCGTCGTTTACCTCGCCGAATTCACCGGGTACCGCGTCATGAGCCGTTTCATGCCCCAATTCGAGACACAAAACGTCGTGGCGCGATTCTTCGCGCCCAATCCGCGCAGGACCGTGGTCGTCATGGCGCATTACGACACCGGCCTCAAAGGCCCTCTCGAAAGGCCCGCGCTTCGGCGCTGGTTGCCGTGGCTGCACACCGGGTTGCTCGTTTGCATGATTGGAGTCATCGCCAGTTGCGCGGTCGAGGCGCTGCACGAGGGATCGCCGTCCGGTTTGTACGAAGCCAGTGCACGCTGGGCGGCCACCGGATTTTTGCTGGCCGGGGCCGTACTTGTAACCATCAACCAATGGATGGCGGAGCCCGTCCGCGGCGCGAACGACAATGCGTCCGGCGTGGCCGCATTGCTGTCCCTTGCGGAACGTTTCCGTGAAACGCCCCTGAAGCATGTCGATCTTCATCTCGTGGCGACGGGCGCGAACAAGACCTGGATGAGCGGCGCGAGGCAGTTTGTTTCCACTCATGGATTCGATCGTTCCACAACCTGCTATATCAATTTGGACACGGTCGGTGCGGGTCCGCCGGGCTACACGACCCGCGAAGGCATGCTGGTTTCGTACCGATGCGACCGCGACCTTGTTCAGGCGGCGCGGGAAGCCGCCCCGGCTTACGGCGCCCTGCCGCGTTGCATACGCGCCGCGTCTTGGGATAGCCTAATCCCCTTGGCGCACGGGTATCGGACGATTACCGTAACGGGCGCCGGTGAACCGCAGGAAATGGACAGGATTGCCCATGTGGATGGTTCCAACGTGGTCCGCGCGGCGGATTTCACGGAAGATCTGATCCGCCGATTGGCGGCAACCATCGAAAAAGAGGAGAAAGAACCATGCAAATAAATCCACAGATTTTTCGCGAATACGACATTCGAGGCATTGCCGGAAAGGACCTGACGGAAGACGTCGTCGAGCGCGTCGCGCAGGCGTTCACCGTCATGTTGCGCAACAACAGGAAACACAACACCGTTTGCATTGCGCGCGACGGCCGGCTGAGTTCGAAAGGATTTATGCGCGCGATCGTCAACGGGATTACCTCGTGCGGAGTGAATGTCATAGACCTTGGCGAGACGCCGACGCCGCTGCTTTATTTCGGCCTGTTCAACCTGCCCGTGGACGGCGGCATCATGATTACCGGCAGCCACAATCCCAAAGAGTACAACGGCATGAAGGTGGCCATCGGCAACACGACGATACATGGAAAGGAAATTCAGAAACTCGGCGCCATCGCCATGAAGGGCGGGTTCAAGACCACGCGCAAGCCCGTCACAATTAGGCGCATGGACATCGTGCCGAAATACATCGCCAAGGTCGCGCGAATCATTGACATCAAACGCAGGCTGAAAGTCGTCGTTGACGCCGGCAACGGCGTCGGCGGGCGCATTGCCGTTCCGCTGTACGAAAAACTGGGCTGCGAAGTCATTCCGCTATACTGTGATGTGGATGGCAACTTCCCGAACCACCACCCGGATCCGACGTTGCCGGCCAGCCTCAAGAAACTCATCGCCACCGTGAGGCGCGTGAAAGCCGACTGCGGCATTGCGTTCGACGGCGACGCGGATCGCATCGGCGGCGTGGACAACACCGGTGAAATTCTTTGGGGCGACAAACTGCTGGTCCTGTTCGCGCGATCAATCCTTCGCGAAAAGCCCGGCGCAACCGTCATCGGCGAAGTTAAATGCTCGCGCACGCTCTACAACGACATCGAAAAAAGCGGCGGCAAGCCCGTCATGTGGAAAACCGGCCACTCGCTCATCAAGGCCGCCATGAAACAGTTTCATGCGCAGGTTGCGGGCGAGATGAGCGGCCACATGTTCTTCAAGCATCGCTGGTACGGATTCGACGACGCGATTTACTCCGGCGCGCGCCTGCTCGAATTCCTGTCGCTGGGAAAGAAAACGCTGCACGAACATCTCGCCGACGTGCCCAAGACCTTCGTAACCGAAGAAATCCGCATCAAGACCGAGGAATCGCGCAAGTTCGCCGTCATCGCCCAGGCGACGAAGTACTTCCAGGACGAGGGTTACAACGTCAATACCATTGACGGCGCCCGCATCGAATTTCCGGACGGTTGGGGACTCCTGCGCGCTTCCAACACCTCCCCCGTGCTCGTCATGCGCTGCGAAGCGGACTCCCGCAAGCGACTCAAGGAAATCCACGATCTCATCCGCGCCAAACTGGATGAGTTGAACAAATAACCCAAGGCGGCCCGGCCGCCCTGTCTTAACAACAAGAAGAACGCATCGCCGTTTCCATTGAAACGGCGCCGGCATTGCGTCGGAGACCGGAGAGAGCCATGAGCGCACATCTGTCCATCCTTGTTCTTGTCGTTTTGATTTTTCTTGCGGTATGTCCAACGCCTGCTTCGGCCGAGTTCCGCGCCGGCGCGGCGTTTCGCGTGGTCACGCCCGATCCGCTGTTGCCGGTAACGGGCGGTGCGGGCGGAACCAGTCCCGCCACGAAAAAAATGGGCGAACTAACGGTTCGCGCGCTGGCGATGGAACAGGGCGGCACGCGCGTGGTGTTCGTGGGAACGGATTTTCTCGGATTTCCGGGTGTGCTCGCCTCGCGCGTGCGCGCACAAGTCAGAGACGTACCGCCGGAAAATATCATCATTGGCGCAACCCATACGCACAGCGCGCCGGATCTGTACGGGTTCGTCAACAGGGAGGGCCAGTGCGCCGCGGATCTCCAATACATCGAATTCGTCTGCGCCAAGACGGCCGAAGCCGTCAACGAAGCCGTCAAAAAACTGCAACCGGCTTCGATCAGAATTGCCACGGACAAAGCGCACGGCAAAATCGCGTACAACTACTATGCGCCGCAACTGTACGATCCCCGCATGAGCGTCATCCAAGTTGCAGGAAAGAAAAAACCGATTGCGACGCTGGTGAATTACGCGACGCATCCCGAAATCATCGGCGACAGCCAGGGCATTCTCTCGCCGGATCTCTGCGGGCCGCTGTATGACCGCATCGAGGAAAAGGGCGGCGGCTTGGGGCTCTTTATGAACAGCGCCCAGGGCGGCATGGTCACGGCGGATTGCCGCGGACCGCTGGGCGACATCCAGACATGGGACGAGTGCATCCGCATAGGACAACTCATGGCCGACGAGGCGTTGCGCATCGCGGAAGCGGCCACCCCGCACGAAAATCCGAAACTCTTTTGCGCGGCTTTCGCGTTGCGTTTGCCCATAGATTCGGATCTGCTCTTGGCTATCCTTGCCCATTCACCGCTCGGATACAAAGCCAACGACGACAGGACTATCTCGACGCAAGTCAATCTGGTCAACATCGGCAACGCGCAAATCCTGACTATCCCCGGCGAGGCGCTCCCGAATGTCGGTTATTACCTCAAGCGGAAAATGCACGGGCGGCACAACCTGTTGTTCGGCCTAACGAACGACGCCTTCGGTTATATGCTCTGCAAAGTGGACTGGAACAGTTTCGACCGCTACAAGTACATCACGGAGACGTGTCTGGGTGAAATGACCGCGGAGATCTATATGCAGGAGGCCCTGGCTTTCGCCGATCGATCGCCCCGGCCCGAAGAATGGGACGAAAAGTGAATTGTTAATCGCTTCGTGCCCGCATGGGAGATTGGGACATGGTATTGGCATCCGTCTTGTGGATAGGCAAATTGTGCATGGCGGCCGCGCCCGCGACGATTCCGCTTCATATCGCGGGTCCTTGGGCGATCGAAGTGGGGCCGGGCAGCATCCATCTTGCCGGCAAGCGCGTCGTGGTCGAAAAAGCCGTGCATCTGGATATCGAGCCGCCGGCGCTCGTAAAAGTGACCGATGAAAAATACGACCGCCTCCCTGTCTTCAATGAAAAGGCGCCCGGCTGGCTCAAAGGCGTCAAGATGCCGCCCTTGCAAGCCGAAGAATGTTCCGCCACGGGCCTGCTGACCCCCGGATCGTTCCGCATGAAAGATGCGCCCGGTTCATCGCGTTTTTTTGTGGCCGGCGAGGATTATGGTTTCGACGAATTTTGGGCCACTTTTGGGCGGATCGAAGGCGGCGCCATTGCCGAAAACCAGCCGGTGTACTGCGATTACGAATATGCGCATCACCGCCTCGACAGTCTTGTGGCCGGTGTTGACGGCGTCCTCCGCGTTGTCCGGGGCGCGCCGGCCCAGGCGCTGGCCCTGCCGCCGGCAGTGAACGCGGGCGAAACCGTCATTGCGAATGTCTTTATCTCGGGCGAGACGCGCAAACTGACCGAAGAAAGTCTTTTCCCGGTGGATGCGAATCTTCCTCCCGCCTATTCCGGCTCGATTCCTGTTGCCGAGCGCTTGCTTCCCCGGACGCTTGCAAAACTCCGTGAAGGCAAACCGGTTGTCGTCGTCGCATTCGGCGACAGCGTCACCTGCGGCGGCGGCGTTGGCGCAAACAAGGCCGACTGGTATCAATATCAATTCCAAAAACTGTTGCAGGCGCGTTTCCCGAAATCGCCGGTTACGATGCTGACGGCCGGATGGGGCGGGGCCAGCAGCAAGGCCTACCTCGATTCGCCGCGCGGCAGCGAACATGATTTCGTCCGGGACGTGCTCGAACCCAAGCCCGACCTTGTTACCATCGAATTCGTCAACGACGCCTATCTTGACGAGGCCGGAGTCGCCGCGCACTACGCGGGAGTTGTCGGGCAGTTGCAGCAGAATGGTTCAGAAGTGATCCTCATTACGCCGCATCTTGTCCGGCCCGATTGGATGAAAGTCGAAACGATGAAATTCGACGAGGATCCGCGGCCCTATGTCCGTGGTCTCAGGCAATTCGGCGAAGCGCACGGCATCGCGGTGGCTGATGCGTCCGCCGAATGGTGTGCGCTCTGGCGGCGCGGAATTCCCTATATCACCCTTTTGGCCAACGCCATCAATCATCCCGATGTCCGCGGCCATGAACTCTTTGCGCGCGTCCTGCTCGGCCTGTTCCCGGAACAATAACGTTTTACGACAAATGAACCTTGACTTGGGCGGGCGATAGTGCTAAAACCGCTTTTGTCTCCAGTTTCGCAAAGGAGGTTCGCTCATGTCTCCGGATATACGCAACGACCCGCGCCTGATTGCGCAGTGGGCCGAACGATATGCACGCAGCCGTACGATTCCTTTTCTCGTGCAGTGGGTGTTCATCGTGGTGCTCGTGAGTATCGTCGGCGCGCTGGCGTTTTTCACGCTTCGGGCCTTTCAGACGCAGCACCGCACGCTGGTCTGGATCGGCATCGCGGCGCTGGCGTTGACCAATCTGCTGCTGGTGTGGTTTTCGGTGGCCAAATGGGGCGGTGAACAAATCTGGCGTATCAGCCAATGGCTCTACGGCAAGGAAGGCTGGGCCGTTTACGGCCAGGGCAAAGTGGACAAGAGAACCCGCCGGCCGTGGTGGTTTGTGACGCTGGCGCTGGGGTTGTGCCTCTATCATCTCGTGGGCGCATTTCTTATCGGCATGCGTCGTTTGCCGGTCGAGTACATCCAGCCGTTGTCGGCGCTGTATCTGGCCCCGTTTCTGGCCGTCATGATCGTTACCCAGCGATTGGGGTGGTGGGCATGGGTCTGGCCTGCGTTGTATGCCGCCTATGCGGTTGCGCTTGTCGCGGGCGCGCCGCTGCATTTCCACGGACAATGGTTTGCGTTCGACGTGCTGGTGCCCATATTCGGCGGCGGCCTTATCGCCATTCTCGTGGGACATTTCTACAGCCGTTACGCCCTGCGCCGCCTGAAGGCGCTGGTTCGCGCCGGCATGGAAGAAGAGGATCGTTCAAAGGGAGATGAGGTCGAATGAACGACCTCGACCGCACCATACACGAGCCGGCCCGGCTGCGGATTGTCATGATCCTGGCCGGTGTTGACATGGCGGATTTCAACTTCCTGCTTGAAACGCTGGGATTGACCAAAGGCAATCTGTCTTCCCACATGGACCGTTTGGAGAAGGCCGGATACGTCGAGGTAATCAAGAGTTTCAAGGGCAAGATTCCGCACACGGCGTTCCGCCTGACCAAGGCCGGCCATGACGCGCTCGACGAATACTGGGCGGGACTCGACGCCATCCGCGCCTTGCGCGACGGCGGAAACGACAAAGGCTGAAACCAACACGGGGCGCCGAGTGGGTCCGGCAGGCTTTACCCGAAGGGCAATACGTTCGGCCGGGCCATTCCATCCGGGATGATTTTACGTCCGGGCGGGTTTGGGGAAAGGCGCCGCCAACTTGAGGACAAGGAGTTCCAGCGCCAAGGGGCCGTCCACGCCGGTCGAACGTATCATAAAATGCGTGTCGGTGCAGAGTTGAAAAGCGTCACGGAGTTTTTTCAGGCCGAATTTTTTGCCGAGGGGTCTAACTTTTTCGGCCACGAAAGAATGCACGGTGGCATGGCTTCCGCCGGATTCGACGGCATAGGCGCTGGTGAGCAGCCAGTTGATCGAGCCGAGAATTTCGTCTTCTTGCTTGCCCAGGTCTTGCAGGCGCCGGAGCGATTCAAGGGCCTTGGGCATCTCCGACGCGGCAATCGCGTCTGTCAACGTCCAGATTTCCTCCTCGGCCACATCGGCACAGGCCGCGACCACATCGCTTTCGCTGATTGTTTCACGGTCGCCGACAAAAGAGACCACAATGTTCAGGGCATTATTGATGTCGCCCAGATGAAGTCCCGACCGATGCACCAATTGTTCCGCGGCTGCGACGGCCAGTCTTTTGCCGCGCTTTTGGGCTTCCTTTATGGCCCATGCGGGGGCTTCCCGCTGACTCAACATGGGGCATTCAACGACGAGGCCGGCTTTTTCGCAAAGCTTGTAGAAACGGGTGCGGCGGTCCACCTGTCCCGCAAGCATCAGCAGCGAAGTCATGTCGCACGGCGTTTCCAGGTATTCCAACAAGGCTTCCTCGCCTGAATCCGCCCCGAAACGGTCCGCGTTGCGTACGAGCACGACCCGGCGCTCGGCGAGAAAAGGCACGGTGCGCGCTTCCTGCACGATTTCCTGCGCGCTGGTTTCATCTCCGTGGAAAACGGTATAGGCGAGGTCGCGCACGCCGGGATCCACCACGGCGTCCACGAGTCGCGCAATCGCCTCCTCGGCCAAATAAGGTTCGAACGTGATTTTATTTGATTTCGGATTGGCTTTTCCGGGACAAAGGAGGACTACCGGCGGGGGCGGACTTTTTCCGATTCCTTCTAGGAATGATTGGACGTTCACCGGAATACTCCGTGCTAAAACGGCTCCACCGTGCGGTAGAAAATATCGGATGCCAGTTGTTCGATTGCTTCGGTGGCGGCGCGGTTTTCGGCGTCGGTTGCAAAGGAACGCACGGTGGGCAGAAAATGTTGCACATTGCCCCGCAGACGATCCGCGCCCAGTCCGGGTGCGCGCGTGTAAAGGGTGGTCTCGCCGGCCATGTCCGAATCTTCCCAAACAACCTTGCCGGTGTCCTGTTCCTTGAGACGCACCTGCGCCGTTATCGCGCATAGGAACTGGGTGACTTCGTCGTTGCGATCATAGGTAAGCCCGCGCAGCGCATACGAGCGAATTGTTCCTTCGAGAATGAGATCCGCCTCGCCGGGGCCGGTTACGCGCAGGCGTCCGTCCGCCGTAAACTTGCGAATGACCGCCGTTGTGAGCGCGGCCTGTAAATCGTATTCGTTGCTCGTGTTCTGAAAGGCCGGAATGTAAATCGTCCGGTATTTTGCGTCCAGCGAACTTCGGGCCGAGTAGCCGCATCCTGCCGCGATAACGGCCGCCGTCAGCATTAAGGCGCCCGATAGAAGAAATCGTTTCATGACGCGGAGGTTTGTCCTGAATGCAATACGCGTTCGGCCGGCGACGGTTCGGGGGCGGGGTGTTTTTCCATCCAGCCCCGCGCCTTTTCGGCAAGCGGCGTATCGGTAAAATCGCGTGTCAGGAGTTCATAATAAATCCGGGCGGCATCAAATTCCCTGCGCTTTTCGTAATACTTGGCCGTTTCCAAATACTGTGTGGCGATTCGTTCACGCATGGCGGCCCGCTTTTCGTCCAGTTTGGCATTGCGTTCGTCGTCCGGATATCGCCTCTTGAAATCATCCATGGCCTCGACGGCCAGTTTGCTGGGGCCTTGATCGTATTGCGGTCCGTGGGCGGACTCGTAATAACATTCCGCCAAACCGTAACAGGCCTCGTCCACCCATTCGGAGGTCGAGTAGTCTTCGATCACGCGCTTGTATTCGAATGCGGCTTCCGTGTAGTCCTTGCGGGTATGGCGGCACAGGCCGATCTTGTATTGCGCTTCCGCGGCGGCGTCCGTAAACGGCTGGTTGTTGATGACCATCGAGTAGACCTCGATGGCTTTTTTGAAGGGCCGCTTTTTGAAGAAGTGGAGGAAATTCTTTTTTATTTTGGCCTGGCCAAGGGCGTACAGTTTGTCGCCGATTTCATACTGCTTGGCAATTACCTTGTCATACAGGCTGGTACCGGGATATTTCGAGATGACGAGTTGGAACTCCTTGGCGGCTTCGACCCATTTTTCTTCCGCCATGCGGATTTCGCCGCGCAGAAACTGGTTCTGATCCGCAAGGGGATCCTTGCGGTAGAACTCAAAAAATTTGTTGGTTTCCCGCCACGCCCGGCTATGGTCTCCCTTGACAAGGAAACCGCGCGCGAATTCGATCTGGAGTTCGGCGGTTTCCTTGGGAAGCCTTTTTATATTCACAAACCGCCCTGTTTGCGGCGTCCATGTCCACTGGGCATAGGCCGCCCACGGCATCATTGCCAGCGCCGCCGCCACGATCACCAACCGGCCGAACTGCTTTCGCATTGTCGTGCCTCCACGCAGGCGCCCTTCGCGCCCGTACAGACTCTTCCGCTACTTTCGCACATCAGCCCCATTGCCCGGGCCCATGGCGGATTGATCCTTGCGGGATACTAGCAGGGGCGGGACGCCATTCGCAAGGCGGCGCACAAGTTTTGCGGACCCTTTTCCGCGTGTGCTAGACTCATCGTGATCCTGCGGGCGTTTCAGCCCTGCGGAAAATGGCGGAGACAAGGCATGTCCGAGGCGGCAATCGGTTCTTCCCAATGGTATAGCGCTCATTTGTACACCATGCTCCAGGCCCTTCGCAAGGACATGGCGCTGATTCTAATCGGCGCGGTTGTCCTGGGCGCCATGGGCGCGGCAATCGGCAAACTAACGAACAAAAGCAAATCGAAGGCGCAACTGGTGTTGACGCCCATGCCCTTGCGGGCCAACACCAAGGCGACCGAAGACAATCTTGCCATCATGATGGCCACGCCGCTGGACGTGACGTCGCTGTCGCTTATTTGCATGGGCGACGAAGTGCTGGAACGCACGCTCAAGCGCGTCAATGAGTCCAACGAATTGAGCGCGCCCATCAAGGACATCACGAAACTCAAGACGCGGCTCAGTTACCAGATTACCATCGCCAAGGAAACGCCCTATGAACTCACCTACGCGCCGATTCTGGAACTGACGGCCAAGTGCAGCGTTCCCAAAGACGCCAAAGTCCTTGTCAACGCATGGGGCGCGATTGTCTCGGAAGCGGCCACCCGTTTTCAGGATGCCGTGCAGCAGCCGGCGGCAGAGGCGCTGGATGAGCGTGTCGAAAAATTGGGAAGCGAACTCGAACAGGCGGAACTCGAAAGTGAAAAGTTTTGGACGGAAAACAATGTTGAATATTATAAACTGCGCCTCAACGATCTGGTCGGCCTGATCAATCGGATGAAGGAAACCCGGACCCGGCTGCAATGCGAGTTGTTTGCGGAACGGGCTTCATTACAAGCCTTTACGGAATCCCTGAGCCATTTTGAACCGACCATCAAACTTCAGGTGCAGCCATCCAAGCCCCTGCTGGACGTTTTCGGCGGCAAGTGGGGGCTGCCCATGTCGAAGGAAGACGCTTCCAAACCGTCCGATTCCGCCCCGCTGCTGACCATGGAACACATCAACACGACGTTTCTTGACATTCAGGGGAAAATTGCCGCATCGAACGCGGGGGTGGCCGCCAAGGAAGCCGAATTGAAGGAAACCTTGTCGGTGCTCGATGAACTCGAATCGGAACGGCTTGAAATCCAAGCCAAGTACGCCCAAGCCGTTACCGGACGGGAGCGGGTCGAGCGCAAACTCGAAATCGCATCAACCACCTTCAAGAACATCAAATCGAAGCATGAATATGCCCAAGTGGCCGGGCAAATCAAGCACCCGGTCCTGCAGGTCATTTCGGAGGGAGCCGAGTGGCCGTTGCCGCGCTTTCGCCGCGCGATCTTGTTCGGAGCGGCCGCTTTCTGCGCGGGGTTGGCGTTCTTCGCGGCCTTTTCCGTTGTGCGCCGGATGATCCTGCAACCGGTGTTCGGACGCTGATCATGCCGGACAGCGCGGCGCCAACGGCTTCCCGCATTCCGCCGATGTCGTGGCCTTTGGGCGTGGCGCTAGCCGTTCTGGCGGCCACGGGGATAGGTTTCATTTCCCTTTTCGCGCTGGCGGCGGCCGATGGCCCCGTTTGGATGGCGCTCTTTATTCCATTTGCGTTGCTTGGCGGGGGCGCCCTGGTCTGGAATCCATTTTATGGACTGTGTTTCGTGGCGTTCGCGATCGGTCCGCTTGGCGTGGTCCAACGTGAATTTTTCTCGATCACGATCAATCTGCCCGAAGTCATAATCCTCGTGCTGGTCTTGAAAGAGGCTTTCCTGTTTGTTGTGCGGGGCGAACGTCTGTCCCCGGCGTTGCCCAAGGCGAGCCTTGCGGCGTATGTGGGCGCATCGCTTGTCGGACTGATTACAGCCTTTTATCTGGGCAATTCGTTCAAACAGGCGTTGCAGGACTGGCGGCAGTACATCGAATATATCGTCCTGTATCTGCTGGCCCTGCATCGGGTGCATACCCCCCGGCAAGTCAAGACGATCCTGTTCTGTTTCATGGCGGGCATGACTCTGGTTGCCCTTCATGGCGTGCTTCAACGATTTACCGGCATTGGCATTGCGGGCAATCAGTTGATTTCGGACCAGGTTTTCCATGGCGGCATTCGTAGTGGCTCTTTTTACGGAGCCACTCCACTGGGCGGTTTGATGGTGTTGTCCGTCGCGATTTCCGTGGGCTTGGTGTTGTCCAGCCGATCCCATCTCGTCAGACTGATAGGAATGGGTTGTGTGTGCGTGTGTCTGGCCGCGGCGGTCTTTACCAGCACCCGCGCGTCATGGATTGCGATTGCCTTCGCGCTGGCGTGGATCTTTTTCTCCGTCCGGAAGACCTGGTTCATGATAGCCGCCACGGTCGTAATCGGCGCGCTGTTTTCGGCGGTTTTCGGTCATCTCGTCATTCAACGGCTTGGCACGATCGAAATCTCGCACCGGGAAAGGTCGCTGCTCCAACGAATCTATTATTATACCGCCGCATGGCACATATTCCGTGAATATCCGGTGTTTGGACTGGGTTGGGGTTGCGAATTCAGCGTACAGGCCATCGTGAAGAGCCGCGGCTACGTGCCGCCGCCGCCCAGCATGCGCGTCATCCGGAAACCGCTCTGGATTGAATCAACCGTCCACAGCGCTTATTTGCAGATTTTGGTCCGCATCGGCGCCGTCGGTCTTGCTGCGCTGCTGTGGTTTCTGTTCCTCTGGTTTCGGGTCATGCTTCGGGCGCGCCGTCTTAAAATTTTCGATGAACCGGCCCACAATCTCACAACCAGTGTGACCGCGGCGCTGCTCGGCTACCTCCTGCATTCGGCCTTTGAAAACTTTTTCCAGTGGCCCGTGATGGCGCAATCGTTCTGGCTGCTGTTGGCGCTTTCAACGCTGATGGCGGCCCAGGCGGATCGAGCGGTCGAAAACTCCTTGGCGCCGGTTCCGGAGGAGGGCTGAAGGAAATGGCGCTTGGCGGACTATCTTCCGGCGGACTGCTGCGTGTGGTCTTTTGCCATTACACCTCCGATATCTGCGGGGGGTCCGACCGTTCCCTATTCGATATTGTCACATACCTGCCCCGCGACCGTTTTGCCGCCGCCGTCATTCTCAAGACGGGGGATCCGATGGCCGTGCGGTATCGCGCACAAAATATACCCGTGATCGAAACGATGCTCGTGCCCCCGCGCAAGGCGCTCGATCCGGTCAAACTCGCCCGGTTTTTCCTTTCTTATCCCGTGTCGGTCCTGCATGTGGCATGGATCATTCGCCGGTTGAAGGCCGACGTGGTTCATGTAAACACCCTGTACAATCTTGTGGGTCCCGTGGCCGCGAAACTGGCCGGGCGACCCCTCGTGTGGCACGTGCGCGAGATGGACCCGGATTCGCGCGTGGTAAGGCTGTTGTTGCGCATGGTTGCGCGCCTTGCGACACGCGCCGTGGCCATCTCGAACGCCGTGGCGGACTCGATGCGCGCTTGCGGCCCGCGCTTGCGGACGATCCTCAACGGGATTGACCTGTCCGAATACGATGATATGCCCGACGGGCAATCCCTGCGTGAAGAACTTGGAATAGCGCCCGACGTTCCCGTCGTCACAACCGTCGGCCGCCTCGAACCCTGGAAAGGCCAGCACGTGCTGGTCGAAACGATTCCCCGCGTTCTCGAACGTCATCCCCGAGCAAAATTTCTCATTGTGGGCGGTCCCGCCGTCAACAAGCCGGATTACGAACCCATGTTGCGGAAACGATGCGAGGAACTGGGTGTTTCGCAACAGGTCCTTTTCACCGGCATACGTTTCGACATTCCTGCCGTCTTTTCGGCATCGAACGTTTTGGTGCTTCCCTCGGCGACGCCGGAACCGTTCGGCCGCACAATCGTCGAGGCGATGGCCGCCCGTTGTCCGGTCGTGGCGACGGCGGCGGGGGGGCCGCTCGATACCGTCGTGGACGGCGAAACGGGCCATCTCGTGCCAGCCAACGACCCGGCCGCCATGGCCGAAAAGATAATCGCGATTTTGGACAATCCCGCAGGCGCCCGCGAAATGGGCGAGAAAGGCCGCGCGCGCGCATACGAATGTTTTTCGCTGGATCGCTTGGTGCGGGAAATGGGCGCGATCATCGAGGAGGCCGCCGCATCCGGTTCATGAAAGACCATCAAAACGGGGCGAACCGTTGTCACAAAGGATTTCAGTCATGACGAAGTGGAAAAAGATAACGATTGCCGCTGCCGCGATCATCGCCGTGGCGTTTCTTGCCATTTGGATTGGGGGCGGGGCCATCGCCGCCCACATGGTAACCCAACCGCGGCACCGCACCTTCGAGGATCCGGAAACCCTTGCAGGCAAGCCGGTCGAAAATGTGGCCATTACGACCGAAGACGGCATACGGCTGTCTGCGTGGCACGTGGCGCATGCGCCGGATCGCGCGGTCATTTTTCTTGCGGGAATCGGCGCCGACCGGCGGCAGTTCAATTCGCGCGCCGAATACTATCTCTCCACGCTTGGCTTTTCCGTGCTCATGCCGGACCTGCGTGGAACGGGCAAGAGCGGGGGAGACCTCATTTCGATCGGCTGGCACGAACGCAAAGACCTTGCCGCCTGCCGCGCGTTCCTGCGTGATCGCGGCTACCGGCACATCGGCGCACACGGCATCTCGCTGGGCGCGGCCACCATTTGTTATTCACTCAAAGATAGCGGCGACCTCGCTTTTGCCGTTCTGGAATCGAGTTACGACACCATTGACAACGCCATCTTCAACCGGGTGGACCTTTACCATGTTCCCCATTTCCTGATTTTTCCCGGCCGTCTTCTTCTCCATTGGCGCATGGGCGCTTCCGCCCGGGAAATGCAGCCGCTGGCGTACATGCCGTACTGCACGATGCCCACTTTGGTCATGGCCGGCGATGCCGAGGGATTTCTCAAACTCTCCGAAACCATGGATCTTTACAATCGCTGTGCGGCAAGCAAAAAACGGCTGCATATTTTCAAGGACGGCCATCACGAAAATTTCCTGGGGCGCTATCCGGACGAGTTCAAGAACGAACTCAAATCTTTTATCGCGGAAGTCGAAGCCGAATGGCCTTCCGTGCCATCCGGCTAATCCATCGAACGGGCGAACCGGAGCGATTCAAGCCCGTAACGGTCGCGAATGTGGTCCGCGCTTTCAAGAACGCGTTCCCAGCGCTGAGAGCGTTCGCCGCCGAACAGGGGCAACTGGTGTTGTTTATGGGTGAGCGACGAAAGCGTTATGCCGATCAATCGGACGGGCGCTTGGTTTTTTTGGGCCTTTGGGATGAGTCCTCGCAGGGCATCGTGTATGTCCGCGTCAATGCACGTGGGATCCGGCAGCGTCTTTGCAAAGGTACAGGTCGAAAAATCGCTGTAACGGACCTTGAGCGTGACGCATCGCGTTTCCATTTGCTTTTCCCGCAAGGCATACAAGGCCCGTTCTGCAAGGGAAAACAGGATGCGCCCGATTTGCTTCCAATCGAGCAGATCCTGTTCAAATGTTGTCTCGCGCCCAACCGATTTCGTTGCCGAAAAAGGTTCAACCGGCGATGTCGAAACGCCTTGCGCGGCCCGTTGCAGCGCATGTCCCGATTGGCCGAAAACGCGCAGGAGCCGGTCCACCGGCATGTCGGCCAACTGGCCGATGGTTGCGATACCCAGCGATTCGAGCATCTTTTCGGTATGCGGCCCGATACCCGGCAGTCTGCCGATGGGCAACGGGTGGAAAAAGGCCCGCTCCTGTCCTTCTTCGATGCGGAGATATCCGTCGGGCTTGGCCGCATCCGTCGCGACCTTTGCCGCCAGTTTGTTCGGCGCGATGCCGATGGTGCATGGCAGCTGCGTTTCCCCGCGGATCCGCGACTTCAAATACGCGGCGATCGCGTCGTCGCCTCCAAACAATTTCTGCGATCCGGTGATGTCAATATAGGCCTCGTCAATGCTTACCCCCTCGACCCAAGGCGACACCGTCTCCAGGATAGCCCCGACCTGTTCGGACGCTTCCTGGTAGGCCGCGTAATTTCCACGAAGGAATATTCCATGCGGACAAAGTCTGCGGGCCTCCATGATCGGCATCGCCGAATGCACCCCATATTTTCGTGCCTCATACGATGCCGTCGAAACGACCCCGCGTGTATCCTTTGCGCCGCCGCCTATTATCAGCGGCTTCCCGCGCAGTGCGGGATTGCGCACTACTTCAACGGACGCGAAAAAGGCATCCATGTCTATATGGAGAATCCGGCGGCTCATACGAATACTGTAAATATGTTCAGTTGCAGCATATCCGAAAAGACTTCCCAAGTCAACTCAAAATTCGATGTTTGAAACGCCTCCGAAGGATCCATGATCCTGGGATGATTTTTGTGGCGAATGTATGAATTCACGGGCTAGCCGCGGGGGGCGGGCGATCGCTTTCCCGCAGTTTTCTCGCCATTTCTCGGGCGGCAGCATTGCCCGGATCGAGTCGGACGACGTGATCAAGCGCCTCGGCGGCCTCCGTGAACCGCCCCGCCTTGATGAGCGTCTGAGCCATGTTGTTGTAGGACTGAACATCGCGCGGGTCGTTTTGCACGGCCCTGCGGTATTGCGCGATTGCCTCGCCGGTTCGCCCCTGCTCGGCATACACATTACCGAGATTGGACAGCGATTCCTGGTTGCCCGGTTCAAGTCGCAAGGCCTGTTGGTAATATTTTTCCGCCTCGTCGAGATGTTTGTTCATGGCCATCGTGTTGCCCATGTTGACGAGCGCGCCCGTATGATTGGGTTCGATGCGAAGCGTTTCCCGATATTGCGCGGCGGCCTCCCCGAAACGGCCCATGTGAGCCAGCGTGTTGCCGAGATTGTAGTGGGCGTTAAGATGATCCGCGTTTATTTCAATGGCTTTTCGATAATATTCGACGGCTTCTTCCGATCGCTGGAGTTCGCTCAGCGCGTTGGCCATGTTGTAATACAGGTCCGGATCGTTGGGCTTGATCCGGATGGCCTTAACATATTCTTCCATCGCTTCCTTGAAATGTTTTTTATCGGCCAGCGCCACGCCGAGATTCTTATGGGCGAGATGATTGTTTTTGGTGACGCGCAGTGTGTGCCGGAACAGCGAAATGCTGTCGCTCCAATGCCGCGTCTGAACGACGGCGGCAATGCCGAACACATGCAAGACCAACAACGCCATTCCTTTGATCGCCCATTGCGCGGCGATTTTGCGCCGGGGAGGGGTAAACGCGATCACGAGATCGTAGCCCCCCCATGCGATAACCATGAAGATGCCGATCAGCGGGACATAGGTATAGCGATCGGCCATGGCCTGCGCGCCCACCTGAATGATGCCTATCACCGGCAAAAGCGTTCCCAGATACCACAGCCAACCCACTGCCACATAAGGCGCGCGGCGGATGACGACCAAGACGGCTATCGTGGCCGACAACAGCAAGAAGGCGCACAAGGCAGCGGTTGGGTACGATATCGCCGGACCCGGATGGGGGTAAAACGGGGCGAGATTCGCCGGCCATGCCGTTTTCACCAGATAAACGACATAGGAAATGGACGCGTTCGCCAGACGCTGGGCGAAGGGCAACACGTCGAGCGTCGTCATGCTCTTGCCGCCATGTTGCGCAATGATCGTGGCCACGGACGACGCGGCGGCAAGAATGAACAAGGGCAGTTTTTCGACAAACAAACGGACGGCGCGTAGGGGCCATTTTTCGGCGCTTTCATAGCGTCCGAGCGGCCACAGATCCAAAAGCATCAACGTCGCCGGAAGCGTCACCAGCATCGGCTTGGCGAGTAAACCCAACCCATAGGGAAGCAGCACGAGCAGATAGCGCACGACACCCGGACGGCGAACATACTGGACGTAGGCCAGTGTCGTCAAGAACCAGAAAAACGTGCTGAGAACGTCTTTCCGCTCGGCGATCCA
This sequence comes from Candidatus Hydrogenedentota bacterium, assembly GCA_035450225.1. Taxonomy (NCBI): domain Bacteria; kingdom Pseudomonadati; phylum Candidatus Hydrogenedentota; species Candidatus Hydrogenedentota bacterium. Next base: position 1,340 of record DAOTMJ010000024.1, on the reverse strand, counting down.
GGCCACCGATTCCACATGCAACGGGTGCAGCGCAAACAACGCCGCCACAAACGCGCTGCGTCCCATGGCGCCGGTGGTCATTCGCAACAGGAGGAAAAGCAACACGCTGTTGACGGCATGCCAGACGGCGTTTTCGAGGTGCATCGGCCCCGGTTTGTCGCCGAAGAGGCTCACATCCAGCATGTACGACAGCCACGTCAACGGGTGCCAGTTCGACGCGGCGCCTGTGGTGAACGCCCACCCGACATTGTCCCAATTCAGGCCGTTCCGGGTCTGCACGCATCCGGTCACGTACAGGTTGTCGTCGTAATTCAAAAACTCGAACTGCGCCGTCCGCCCGTAGATCGTCATCACGACCACGATCAGCGCCACAGCGATTAGTATTTCCCTTGCGGAAATTTTTGGAAATTGCACGGAACACCCTTCCTTGCCTGCCCGTTCAATCTCGTTGGCGGCCGTTTCCCCCCGCTTTCCGGGCATCCAGCAACGCGCGCCGAAATTCCTCGTCTTCCAGCGTCTGGCGCAGCAATTCACGCTGTCCCAGCCGATACTGCAACCGGATGTAACGAATGTCCAGAGCGACTGTGAAAAAAGTGATTGCCAACAGCAACACGAAAAGAACCCAATAGCCGAAAAAGGCGATGGGATTTCGTATCCAGTCCACGGTATGGGGCCCCCACCACGCCATCAACATCGCCGCCGCCGTTGTGCATGCGCACACGGTCCGCCAGCGGCGCTGCGTGATCAATCCCGAAGCGGGATTAGCGGTCGGGCACCCAGACCCGTTCTTCGTAGGTTTCTCCGGATGGGGTTCGGACAATGCGATTCTCGTAATGGCCGCGGGTGGTATTCGACGGAGGCGGCGCGGCAGGCCGCTTGTTGGCCTGATCCAGTTGATCGCCGATGATGGCGCCCGAAAATGCGCCAACGGCGCCGCCGATCAGCGCTCCGCCGGCCGCGTGGCCGGTCGTACTGCCAATAATCGCGCCCGTGCCGGCGCCCAGCGCACCGCCCAGCAATGCGCCTTCCTGCGCCCGCGTTTGGCAGCCGGTCAACGAAACAAACACAATCGCGACGCCTGCCACGGTCAAGGCCAACGTCCACGTTTTCATTGCACTACCTCCATTTTCGCGTTTTGATATGCGTTCCTTTTGGTTCCGGTATCTTACCACAACATGGCGCGGCCATCTCAACGATTTTTCATATATATGGACGTTTGGGCGAAGGAATTTATTCATGAATTTTGCAATATTTCCGATGAAAAAACCGGACGAAAACGCCAGTTCGTCCCCGATCCCCGGCTAAGAAAAATCCCGTTGGCGGGATCTTGTTGGCTTCAT
>DAOTMJ010000023.1 GCA_035450225.1 Candidatus Hydrogenedentota bacterium | reverse complement strand
CGCGTATCGCGCAGGGCGTCCCCACCGGCAGCGGCCTCGAGTTCGCCGACGACATTACCCTTTCCCACGCCTTGAAGGGCCGCATGCGCCTAAAATAGCACCGGTCCGCAGCGGGAACGGACATTGACCCACCGGGCGGAATCAAGGACAACAATATGAAGTCAAGGCCAATCCTGAATTCCGGCGGCTGTTCCTGCTATGCTACGCGGCATTGAGGATCAACATGCCCACGGCGATTCCGGCAAACACAACAAAAGCGCCCATCCGACTGACGGGTTGGCGGCGTTTTGCGCTGGACGCCGCCGCCCTGCTGGTTTATCTGTCAATCTGCCACGGCGCGTCGCTGACGATCGGGCCGCTGGGCCGAGACCATGCCGCGCTGGCCGACCCCGCTTCACTGCCATGGGGCGTCTCGCATGCCATTGCCTGGGAAATGAAAACCTTCGGGCATCATGTGGCCGGATACCATGCCGTCAATCTCTTGGTATTGTATCTGATCATGTTGATGGTGTATCGGATCACGAATTCGGTGGTGCGAGGCCCGGCATGGCTGGGCACGTTGGCGGCGACCCTTTTCATGGCGAATCCCGCGCACAACGAATCGGTGTGGAACCTGACGGGCGTGTCCGATCTGCTTCCGTGCGGGGCGGGTATGCTGGCGGCGGCCGTGTATGCGGAACGCGCCGCGCGGCCCCGCAACTGGAATCGCCTCGTCGGGTTGCCGCTGATGGTATGCGCCGCGGCCACGTTCCGGGAGAATGCCTGGCTTGCGGTGTTTCCCGTCCTGCATGTGGCGTGTCTTGGCGAAAAAGGCCGCCGTCCATGGAAAAAGACGTTGGCCGCCACCGCATGTATCGCTGCGGCATCTCTTGTCCATGTCCCGGACTGGATGTTTCAAGACATGACGTGGTCCGGCCTTTTCGCGCCGCTTTACTTTGTGTTCTACCCGATAGGATTCCTGCCCGAAAATGCCGTGCTGTTCCACCAAAAACCGTTTCTGGGCTGGCTGGGCGCAATGGCAGTGCTTGGAATTTTGGCCCTGCTGGTCCGAAAGGCAAAGCATCCCGCCATTCTTTTCGGATTGCTCGCCATGGTGGCAACCCAACTTTCCCTGGGAAACCGGATGGTCGATCCGGTGCATCTGATTGGCGGCGGACGGCTCCTGGCGGCCACCGCATTTTTCAATGTTGCATTCGCGGGACTCTGCCTCTGCATGCTCAGGCATCCCAAGTGGCCTCGAATCGTCATCAACGTGACGTCAATACTCTGCGTGGCCTTTTTCGTGTTGGAAATCCGTTCCGTAATGGCATGGCGAACGGCTGGACGCATCGCGGCGGATTTTCGGGAATCGGCAAAGACTGCGGAAGGTCCCCGGACCCTCCTGCCGGATTATCGGTATCGGCAGGGCGCGCCCGTGTGCCTGAGCGATGCGATCGCCCACGACACTCCCTTCGGGAAAGCGATGCCCCACGCGGCGCCGCTGCAATTGCACATGCCGGCAAAATCGAAAAGCCTTCCACGAGCGGTTTTCGTGGACGAAACGGCGTACGAGGTGACCGTCGAATCCGCCGATGTCCCCCATGTTGCGCCTTGGCCCTATTTCCTTGCGACACCCGGCAGCGTCATGGACAAGGCGGATTTCCGTATCGAGGTGCGATCGGGCGCCCCCGGATCCACGGTTTACCGGGTGATTTCCAAAAAGGGACCGTTTCCTCCGTTGTTTTGAAGTCCAAAATCATTGAATTGTCGCATTGGCGAAATGGACTTTGACGGCAAGAGGGTTCTTCAAATGATTCATCTCCATCCGTTTATACCGTCTTCTTCCATTTGTGGAATCATTGCTGTCGGCGTACAATGGAATGGTTGAAGCAGGGGACTGGCATGGGACTTCGGCAGCGACGGCAGTTCAGTGTATTCGGACTTCCCGAAATGGCGGCGCTTGTGCTGATTGGCGCGGCCATTGTGCCGGTTACCTTATGGTCGCGCGACATCATGAGTCCTCAATACCGCTCGACGCAGGGACACGTCATGGAATGCAATATTCACGCGACGCACTACAACGCGAGCGATGCCGCCGTAAAGGTCACGATCACCTATTGCTACACGGTCGAAGGCATCGAGCATATTAACACGTGGACCGGGCTTTGGCCGGAAACGGGCAGTCCGAATGCATTGCCGCCGGACGAACTGGCGCGACTGGAGACCCAAGAGTATCCGTTGACCGTGTTCTACGATCCGTCGAATCCCGCGCGCGGAGAACTCCACATCCGGGATGGGGGTTTTCGGCGAATTTACGGCGGGTTGAGCGCGGTTCTTTGCGGATTGGCCGTGGCGTATTGCGGCATCGTCTATCCGAAATGGCGAAACGCCTAGCGGTCAGCGGTAACCGCTGGAAAGGCCGGCGTCACTTCAAGGACGCGATTCGGCTGCCGGGCAGGATGAAACGTTCGCCCCAGACCAATATGCGCGCCTGCGATTCGGAAAGGCTTTCGATGGCGTCGAAACTGTATTCATAACTCCACCGCGCACCACCTTGGGCGTGCGTGAGTTCGAGGATGTGCGCGATCAACGCCACTTTCGGATTGAGATGGCGCACGGCGTCGGCGACTTTCATGCCGGAACACGCCACGTGTGGAATGAAGAGGTCCACGGGCCTGTCGGGCATCATTTTCCCGTAATTGGCTCCATCGCCGCTGTGGTATACGACGGCGCCGTTGGCCGACGGCCCACAGTCAATCTGATACATGCACATGTTGTCGAGGCCGGCGGGACTGCGCGGTGTATGATCGCCGATATCCACCTTGACGCGAACCGCGCCGAAGCGGCCTTCCCATGGTTTCTTGACGATGATGCCGCCCTCGACAAACGACGAAAGGACCGGTTTGCCGCGTGCAAGCATTTCACGGACAAGCGCCTTTGTGGAATGGTCCGGATGCGAATGGGTAACAAGCAGAAAATCGAGCGTGTCCGAAAAACGCGCCGCGTCGTGCAGGCAAATATCCACCCCAAAACACGCCTCCGGCGTCTTGAACACAAAGCCCATGTTGTACAAAAGCCACACGGCAAGCCCCGATTCCACGCGGGTCCGGATTATGTCGTCGTATGCTTTGTCCGAGGCGCGCGCAAGGGCATGGAGGATGCCGAACCGCCCCGCCGATTCCGCGGCGCCCGGCACGTTCAACAAAAAACGCGACGCCGCATCGGGGGGGCATTCATCCGCGGCCGCCTGAAAGATCGCCATGCGCTCGCGCCGCGCGGAGGCATTTGTTCCGTCGGCCGGATGTTCCCACAGCCAGTCTTGGGCGGCGTCGAGATCGGGAAAGGGGGAAGGACGGTAGGCGTTGAAATACGGCGCATACCGCGAATCAATCTGAAAGAGGCGCACGCCGGCGTCATACAGCCGGCGAATATCGGCTTCGGCGCCCGCGGACGCCGGCTTGAGCAAATAATGAAACACATTCACCGACGCGACGACCGGCACGCGCAGCGAAGCGGCCAGTTGAACGTTTTCGGCGTCCAGTTCGTTGCCGTGCATGAAGAGACAGTACAAGGCCGCCACGTCCTCGCCCGCGTTTGCGGCCTTCTTCAATCCTTCGATATCGGTTGCGACGCGCGCCTTTCCCTTGAAAAAATTCTTCGAGCCGCCGTTTCCAATTATGATCGCCGAATCGAGCAGATCGTTTTCACGGAGTATCGCCTCCACTTCCGACAACGTCGTTTCCGGCCACTCCTCGTGGATGTCAATCATGACCCGCGCCCGGCCCCGGCAGCGTCCGGCGGCATCCTTGAAGGCAACCGGATGAAAACCGCCGATCCGGGATGTGAGCCGGGAGACTTCTTCCCATGTCGTTTCCGCGACATTTTTTCTGGAATCGTGGATCCGCCTGAAATCGCCGTCGTGTTGAAGGAACGCGACCCCGTCGCTCGTCCGGCGCAGGTCGAGTTCAATCATCCAATAGCCTTCGAGGATGGCGGCATCGAGGCTCGCAATCGTGTTTTCAGGCCGCGATGCGTCCACCACGCCGCCACGATGAGCGATAAGATGTAATCCATCCCCAATCGGAAGAGGGGCGGCAAGAAGACCGCATGCAATGAACCATAACACGGGGCGAATCCTTCCAGGATGTCCGAAAATTCCAATATTACTTGGACTTGGCTGGAGGATCCGCGGATTCACCCGGAACCGGCGTTTTTTCGTCGTCCCCGGGACTCCAACGCGTCCAGACGGTCGTGCCCCCGAGCAGCGAAATGCCGATAAAGCCGCGCACCTTGAGGTGGTCCGGATCGGCAAGCGTCAGTTTGGCCTTGTAGGTACGGCCGTCTTCCGGGTTGTAAATCGTGCCGCTTTCGTATCGGTTTTCACCTTGGTATTCAAAATCCTTCAGGATTTCGAGGCCGAGTATCGGCCGGTTCCGCAGCGCGGGATCGGGATTGTTGCGGTCGCGGGTCGGTTTCCCCGCTTCTTGGTCCTTTTTGTCGTAAACCGGGTCCTTCTCCCAGCAGATATGGCCGTAATACTTGCCGTCGCGCTTGGTAAATGCAAAACGTGCGCCGCCGTCCTTGGTCAGCCACTCGTGGCCGAGAATCGCGTCGCCGTCCCCGGCCGCGCCCGCGGCGGCGATTACAATCCCGATGACATGGAACACCGATGAAAGCATAAATGATCCTTTTTCCTTTTTCTGCGGTAAATATAACACGGCCCGATGCGTTGCATCATATCGGCCGTTGCCATGAACATCTTGATTTGTGGGACGATTTCTGCCAGTCTGGGTTTATTCCGAAACGACGTCGGCGGCTTTTGCCGGCAGCACAAAATCCGGAGGCGGATCATGCAATGCGAAATGTGCGGCGCTAAGGTCGAGGAAGAGGAAACCGAGAGGTGTGCGTCCTGCGGGATCATTCTCTGTCCGGATTGCAACATAAACGGGCTTTGCGTCAACTGCCTTGTCATAGACGACTTTTAATGCCGTTTCGTGAATTGGGCTGATAAAACCGTGGCCTTTTGTTTGCAAACTGATGTTCTCGGAGGAAATTTTCATGGGTGATGGAAACACAAAACGTCGCAGGGTACTGGCGGCGCTTGAAGGACGCGAGCCGGATCGCGTGCCGATCGGCGAGTTTTTCTGGTCGCAATTCGTGCGCCGCGCACGCGAAGAATGGGCGGGCGGCGACGCATTCAATCCATACACGCATTGGGACTTGGACTTGATCGTCGTCAATCCTAATATGGACCCGCATCTGACCGGCATCCAGGTCATCGAGGACTCCGGGGCGCACAAAGTCGTCAAAACGGGATTTGGGGCGACCATCGAACTGCGTGACACATGTCCAATGCCGTCTTTTCTCGATTTCGAGACCAAGACCTACGAACAAATGGAGGCATTCCGGTTCGACGATCCGCGCGATCCTCGCCGGTATTTCGAGGCCTTGGACGATCAACTCAACAGCGTCGGGGACGCCCTGAACCTCGGATTGCCGTCGTTCGTGGATCGCGTCAATGCCTGCGCGGACGATTTCTGCGTGTTCGGCGGCATTTGCGAACCACATGAAATGATTTGGCGCATAATGGGAACGGAAAATGTGCTGCTCAAAATTGGGGAAGATCCCGGACGTGTTGCGTCGTTTCTCGAACGGATCGGCGATTTCATGGTGGGCATTGCGGAAAGCCAGATCGCGGCGGCGGGCGGCAAACTCAGCGGTCTTTATCTGTGGGGCGATATCGCCTACGATCGCGGCATGTTCTTTTCGCCGGACTATTGGCGGTCGGCGTACAAGCCGCAAGTGGCGCGCCTGTGCGCGACGGCGCACAAGGCGGGTTTAAAGGTCATTTACCACGGGTGCGGCAACGCAAGCGCCGTTTTCGAGGATCTCATCGAGGCCGGCGTGGACGCCTACAATCCCCTGGAAGCAAAAGCCGGGTTGGACGTTGTGGAACTCAAGCGGCGCTTCGGCCGCCGTTGGGCCTTCAACGGCAACATTGACGTGCGCGTGCTGGCGACCAACAACCGCGACGCCATCCGGCGCGAGGTGCTTACGAAACTCAACGCCGCGAAAGGCGGCGGTTATATCGTCCAATCCGATCATTCGGTGCCGGACAATGTGGATCCGGCCAGTTACGACTACATGGTTCAATTGGTGCGCCAGTACGGCGTCTATCCGTTACATCTCGATGAATACGATATTCCGATGAGTTGAAGGAGCAAACATGAAACGGTACGGAATGGCAATCAAGGTGGTTCCGGAGAAAATCGAGGAATACAAGCGGCTTCATGCGGCGGTTTGGCCGGATGTGCTCAAGAAAATCAAGGAATGCAACATCTCGAATTATTCGATCTACCTGAAAGACGACTTCCTGTTCAGTTATTTCGAATATACGGGCGACGATTTTGCGGCTGACATGGCGAAAATGGCCGCGGATCCCACGACCCAACGCTGGTGGGATGTGTGCAAACCGTGTCAATCCCCCTTGCCGACACGCAAAGAGGGCGAATGGTGGGCGGATATGGAAGAGGTCTTTCATTGCGACTGAGGGCTTGTGAATTTATTCGCGCGCCCGAAAGTGCAATGACGAATTCCGATTTGGCTGGGCCAACACGATTTTTGCCAAATTGGAATTCGGCGCTACGAGGGATTGAGCAACCTCTCCCCCATGCGCAACCGGGATACAATTACTTTTCCGGCGGCTCCAATACGGCGCCCTTGGCCGCGCTCTGGACCAGCCGTTCATAACGCGCCAACCATCCGCGCGTAAATTTCGGCGCGGGTCGTTTCCATTCGGCTTTGCGCCGTTCGAGTTCGGCCGGTTCGACCAGCAGATCCAATACGCGATTCGGAATGTCCACCTTGATCCGGTCGCCATCGCGGACGAGGGCGATCGGCCCGCCGTCCGCCGCTTCCGGCGAAACGTGGCCGATGCTCAGGTTTCGCGTACCCCCCGAAAAACGCCCATCCGTCAAAATGGCAATCTTGTCGCCGAGTCCGCATCCCGTAACTGCCGCCGTCAACGCCAGCGATTCGCGCATGCCCGGCCCGCCTTTCGGACCTTCATAGCGCACGATAAGAATATCGCCCGGAACGACTTTCCCGGCTTTCAGATAATCCATCGCGGCGTCCTCGCCGTCGAACACGCGCGCCGTGCCTGTGAATTGTTTCATGGCATCGCTGACGGCGCCCTGCTTGACAATGGCGCCTTCGGGCGCGAAGGAACCCTTCAATACGGCAATACCGCCTTCAACGGCGACCGGATTGTCCAATCCGTGGATCACACGCGCGTCACCCGGCGCATATTTGGCGCATAGTTCGCCGATAGTCTCCCCGCAAACGGTCATGCAGTTTTTCGCGAGGCGCGGCTCCAGCGCCTTGAGCATGGCCGGAATGCCTCCCGCCCACTCGAAATCCTCCATCATGAATTCACCCGAGGGACGCAAGGAAATGATTTGCGGAATTTCACGGCTCAGCCGGTCGAAAGTCGCGATGGTCACGTCCACTTCGGCGGCATGGGCAATCGCCGGAATATGCAGCGTGGTGTTGGTGGAGCCGCCGAGGGCGAGATCCATGCGCACCGCGTTTTCGAGCGATTCCTTTGTGACGATTTTCCGCGTGGTTATCCCCTGCCGCACCAACTCGACCACGCGCTCGCCCGCGGCTTGCGCCAGCCGCATTTTTTTGGCGCTGCCGGCCAGGGCCGTGCCCGTGCCCGGCAGGCTCATGCCCATGGCCTCCGTGAGGCACGCCATCGTGTTTGCCGTGTACAATCCCTGGCAGGAGCCTTCCCCGGGGCACGCCTCCATTTCCAGGCAGCCCGCATCGTGCTCGCTCAGTTTGCCGGCCTGCCAAAGCCCGACCGCCTCGAAGGTATCGCGCACCAGATCGAGCCGGCGTCCGTCATGGCGGCCGCTGTGCATCGGCCCCGCCGTAACGACGATCGCCGGGATATCGAGCCGGCAGGCGGCCATCAGCATTCCAGGGGTAATCTTGTCGCAATTGGTCAGCAGCACCAGCCCGTCCAACTGATGGGCCTGCGCAATCGTTTCAATCATGTCCGCGATGAGTTCGCGGGAAGGAAGCGAAAAGTGCATACCCGAATGGCCCATGGCGATGCCGTCGCAAATGCCCGGCACGCCGAACATGAACGGCACGCCGCCGCCCGCGCACACGCCCCATTCGATCTTGCGTTCGAGCGCCCGCATGCCGACATGGCCGGGAATCAGGTCGGTGAAACTCGAACAAAGCCCGATGAACGGCTTTTCCAACTGGGGACGTGTCACGCCGGTGGCGTGCAACAACGCCCGGTTCGGCATCCGGTCAACACCCTGCTTGATCTGATCGCTGCGCATCTCGTTGTCTCCTTATACTTTGAATGTTGGGAAGCGTATCGCGCCGCCAGCCCACGGGTCAAATTGTTCTCATGCCCGGGAAACGAGGATGTTGGGGAAACAACACGGATTACACTATAATTTCACACGCCACAAGACACTGGACAACCGCACCATGCAGAAAGGCCGTACATCATGGAACTTATCCGGGTCCAAGAAAAAATGTTCACGCATCCGGATCATGCGCAACGGCCGCATGCCCCGGAGTATGCGTTCGGCGCGGCGTTCGTCGCGGACCATTTTTGTCCGATTCTTGAAGCCGCGATCCCCATTTTCGACACGGGCTTTTTCCACGCCGACGCCGTTTACGACGTCGTAAGCGTCAGCCGGGGCGCATTTTTCAAACTCGATCGCCACCAGGCGCGTTTTGCAAGGGCCTGCGATGCCATCCGTGTGCGAAATCCCTTCGATCGCGAACAAGAAGCCGCCATCCTGCACGAATTGGTGGCGCGCGCGGGGTTATGCGACGCGTATGTATGGTGGACGGTCACACGGGGCATTCCGCCGATGGGACGAAACGAAATGGTGGACCCGGAAAAATTCCAGAACCGATTCTATGCCTTCGCCACCTCGTTCGTCTTCATGTTCGACGACGATCAACGCGCCCGCGGCATTGATCTTATCGTCAGCCGCGACCGCATCCGCATCCCCCCCCGGGCCGTGGATCCAACAGCCAAAAATTTCCACTGGCTCGACATGCAGATGGCGCTTTTCGAGGCAGGCGCCCGCGGCGCCGAGTGGGCCGTGCTGACGGATGAAAACGGTTGTCTTACTGAAGCCACCGGCGCCAATATCTTTGCCGTGATTGACGGCACGGTATGCACACCCGATTCCGGCTGTTTGGAAGGCATTACGCGCGAAAGCGTACTGGAACTCTGCGAAGAAATGGGTATTCCGACCTCGTGCCGGCGCATCCATGCCGATGAATTGCGAACCGCGCGGGAGGCTTTCATGACCACGACAGCGGGCAGCATCATGCCGGTGCGCAGCGTGGACGGCAAGTCTCTTTCCGATCAGGGAGGCGCCGGAGAAATTTCAATCCGCCTTCACAATCTTTATTGGGAAAAGAGATGGAATGGATGGCACGCCACGCCCGTGCGTTACGAATTGGCCGGCAAGCCTTCATAAACCTCGGACCGCGGCGCCCCGAAAGAGAATCGGATGGAATTGCTATTGATACGGCACGGCGAGTGCATCATCAATCCGTCGGATCCGTTGTACGACCCGATGGATCCACCGTTGACAATGCGGGGCTGGCGCCAAGCGCGTTGCACGGGCAGGCGAATCGCCGAATCGCCGCCGGATGTCCTCTACTGTGGCCCATTGTTGCGTAATCTGCAGACGGCGCAGTGCATTCACGAGGCCACGGGACTCCGCCCGCAATTGCTTTGGAACCTGTTCGAGGTCGCCTACAATCCCCATGTGCGTTCACGCGAATCCATCGAAAAGGATTTCCCATTTGTCCGGTTTGGCAACGACGCCGAACATCCACGCAGTCCGCAGGAATCGCACGAGGACGCCCACCGCCGCGCCCACGCGCTTTGGCGTCTTTTGCTGGACACGCACGGGAAAAGCGGCCGGCGCGTCGCCGCGGTTTCGCACGGAACCTTCAACGATCTGCTGCTCTCGGCGATACTGTTATTGCCATTCATTCCACAGGTTCGGTTCAATTCAGGCAACTGTGCATTTCATCTAGTCCACGCCACACCGGATGAATTGCGTTTCCTCAAACTGAACGACGAAACCCACATTCCGGAAACCGAACGAACCTGAATAATCCCAACGCCACGCCGTAATGCCGCACGGCCGCGCCTTCAAAGGAATAACATTTGCCCCGCGCAACGTTCCCGGTTACACTTCAGCATCATTCGAGGCAAACCGATGATCCGAATACGCTATATTTTGGTCCCAATGGCGGCGTTTTTGTGTTATGCGACGGGAGCGGATGCGGCTGGCGGACGCGTTCACGCCGAGATGGGCCGGCAGGCATGGTTTCATTACTTGTCGAAAAACGGGGAAATGCTTCCAGGGCTATCCTCGTTTCTTTCGGATGACAGCCTCTGGCATGCCTATTACTCGGGATGCCTGTTTCCGGATTGGGGCTATCCGGGCGGAATCAATCGCGACGCGGGGGAAGACTGCCACTGGCGCGAGTTTCTGGACTGTTATTTTGACGTCCTTTGCGCGAAGTATCCGCCGCCCTGGGATTACGAAACCAAGCGTCGTATCGCCTTTTTTTTCGGGGTTGTAACGCACGACATGACCGATCTGCCTTGGCACTTCGACGAGGGGACGAATGTCGCCTTCGAAAATCGCGGGGAGCGGGAAGACGCCGGACATGATGCAAACTTGGACATGATCTGTCATTTGTTCGTTCAAGCGGAATACGGCATACTGCCCGGACTGCAAGGCACAATCTGGTTTCCGATGGACGATATCCTCGAAGCCTTCGCCAAACGCGGCAAGGCCGTGACGGCCGCGCAGATCGAAGCCGGGCGAACGCTGCTGGAAGCCGCCTCGCTGGGCACGGTTGGATTTGGCTCGTTGTCGTACTGGCATTTCAAAATGAAATATCCCTGGTCGCATCGCCATTACGAGGATTACTACTACGGCGGCGTCCAACATGGCGCGGCATTGAGCGCGGTGTGCATCCGTTACTGGTATGCGCGCCTGCACGGCTGGAGTTGCCTGCAAAACATGCCGGCCTATTCGTGCCAGCCGCCGGGTTACATCGCGCATGCGCCCTGCCGGGACACCACCATCGGCAATATGCTGCCCGGCCACAACGCGGGAGGCGAACCGGTGCTCGAAGTGGCGCGCGACGTCGCCGGCGCCGAGCGGCGGGCGCTCCTACATTTCACGCTGGAAAACATTTCCAAGGATGTCCCTCTTGCCGATGCAAGGCTATGGCTGCACGTGAACGATTGTACGGAACAGGTTGTCGTGGCGGCGCATGCCGTGAATCGCGCATGGAACGCGGGAAACGGCGTCACGGACAACGTCAACGGTATTGAAGGACGTCCGGCGATGAAAGACGAAGCCACATGGGAAGCCCCATGGCAATCGCCCGGATGCGATCATGCGGATGCCGATCGCGATGGAGTTCCGACAGATTCGGCTATGATTTCGCCGCCCAAGCAAGGCGGACACTGGGTGTCATGGGATCTCACGCCGATCGCCACGCGATGGCTTGCACACCCGGAGACGAATCACGGCGTTTTGCTTCAGATTGAAGGCGCCGGCAAGGCCGCGTTTTTGTCTTCCGAATCCTTCAAGTCGCGATCGGACGAGTTTTGCGGGGGCGTCCGCATCGAGGCGCGGCCCATGTTGATTCTACGAACGCTTTGAGGCGAATCAAAGGGATCCGCGGACTTTGGACATGCCGGAATGAAGGTTGCCCGAAAGGAGCCGTTTTGCCACAAGGGCAATGACGCCCATCGCGAGAACGAAGAGAATTAGATCCGTTGCAATCAGAATATAATTGCTTTCGGCCAGATATTTTCTCAGGAGAATGACCAAGGACGCCAGCGTGGTGGTCATCATGAACACGGCGGGCGCCGCCGCGAAGAAGTAACGGCGGCCGTTGACCAGGAGCCACAAGGTTACGGAGATGAGACCGATGGCGGCCAGCAGCTGGTTGGCGGCGCCGAAAATGGGCCATAATTTGTTGAAGGCGTTGCTGTAGGCGAGCACCCACATCAGGATCACCGCCAGCCCCGAGTTGAAGAGATAATGGCGCATGATGGCGGGTGTTTTCCGAAATAGCATGGCCCATAGCTCCTCGAACAGATAGCGGTTCAGGCGCACGGCGGCATCCAGCGTGGTGATGACGAATCCCTCCACCAGCAGCACGCCGAACACCGTGCCCAAATCCATGGGGATGCCGACGCTTCGGTTGACCAGATGGCCGGTGGCAAGGCTGAAGGCAAGAATGGGATTTGACTTGGCGCCCGCCTCGGTGGGGAAGACAATGGCGCGATAATCGGTGGAGTTCAATCCAATGGCAAGGGCCAGTAACACGCAAACGGCCAACAGGGATTCAAGCAACATGGCGTTGAAGCCAATGCGCCGCGCATCCCGTTCGTTGTCGAGTTGCTTGGTGGTGGTCCCTCCCGCCACGAGCGAATGAAACCCCGATATCGCGCCGCAAGCCACCATGATGAACATCATCGGCCATATCAGGCCAAGGTTGGCGACGCCTTCCTGGATGTTCCATGCGGGCATGTTGAGCGACACCCCGCTGAATCCCGCCCCGAACAACGCCAGGATCAAAAGGACCATCCCGGCGTACAGGATCTGGACGTTGATGAAGTCGCGCGGCTGCAGGATGACCCATACCGGCACGCCCGCCGCGAAAAGCACATAGAACGACAGCACGATTTTCCACGTGTCGGCGTTCAGGACGATCGGCCACCTGACGCCCGCGACGATCGACCCCACGCATACAAACGCGGCCAGCGGGTAGGCGACAAGCGCGCCCATGCCGCGCTTGTACACCAGCCAGCCCAGGAAGGGCGAAAATAGCGTGATAATCACGACCGAGGTCGAGGCAATTCCACCGATCCGGCCCATGAGCACGCCATTTTCAACCTGCGTTTTCAGAAGCGTCTGGCCGGACGAAAGGCCGAGTTTGTCCAGCGGCCACAACGAGGTCAGCGACATGCTAACCGCCGACAGGAAAGAACTGGTCACGAGCAGCAGCATCATGATGGTGAAGAGGATAAAGAGCAGAAACCCGGCCGATCCCATGGTCTTTTTCGCGACTTCGGCCATGCTCCGTCCGCCTTCGCGCATGCAGACGAACAACGCCATGAAGTCATGCACCGCCCCGATGAATATGCCGCCGAACACCACCCACAGCCACGCAGGGACGAAACCGTAGAGGATGGCCATCGTCGGCCCCAGGATCGGCCCCGCGCCCGCTATAGCCGAGAAATGGTGCGCGAAGAGGATATACGGCTTGGTCGGAACGAAATCCCGGCCGTCGTTGCGCGCGTGCGCGGGTGTTGTATTGGCGGCATTCTCCCCCAATTGACGCGCCACAAAGGCGCCGTACCAACGTATGGCCAGCAAAAAGGACACCATGGCAACGCAGAGATACATCAGAACAGACATGGTACGCTCACTTTCCAGATCCGGGCCGGATTCGCGAATTCGGCGGTTTTGGCGCGGATCATCTTTTGACATTATTCTAGATAGGGTTTCCCGCTGGACGCAAATGGAACAGCGGGGAACGCGTTTCCGCATTCCCCGCCCGAATTCGTTTTGACGGAACGTCGCTAGATGAGTCTTTCCGCCTTGTAGCCGCCGGTCGAAATATCCCGCAGATAGAGCGCGCCAAACACGATGACCAGCACGATCGCCATGCAGGAAACGATGCGGAACGACGTGCGCCCGCCGTGAAGTTCCGCCGGATCCAGCGTCTTCTTCGCGATCTTGCCGATTTCGGAATCGGGCGCGCACTTGATGGCGCCGCGCAACACGTTGGCCGTGTCATTGCGCGGCAAAGCACCGCTCTGCGCCTTGGCCAGCACGGCATTGGCGAGGGCAACGGTTTCATCCATGGCCGCCTTCAGTTCATTGTCCTTGGCGCTGGCTTTGAACCCTGGCAGTTCGTCGGCAATCCGCTGAACGACTGCCTTGGTTTCATTGACCGGGAATTTTTCATGGCCATAGTAATCAGCAATGGTTCCCATCAGGGGGATTGTGACAAGGCCGACGGCGATGTTGCCGGCCGCGCCCAGTAGCGCCAGCGCGAGTTCTCCGCCCTTTGGAACGCGTTCGGAAGCCACGCCGAGCATGGTCGGCCAGAAATAACAGATACCCACGGCAAACACGGTGTCCGCGATGAAAATCATCACGCCGCCCTCGGCATAACTGAGCCACAACAGGCCGAGTCCCGACAGAATGGCGGAAGTCAACAGGATGCCCGTGGGCGCGAGACGTTCGACGACCTTGCCGGCCGACTGGCGCATGATTGCCATCAGGAGGCTTGTCCATACCAGCACGAGCATGCCCGAAACCCCACCCGCATCGAGGACGGAGGGAATCCAGCGGTTCGGTCCGAGTTCCACTGAAGCGGTCAGCATCATGCACACGAACAGCAGAAGGAACAGGGGTCGGCACAAGGTTTCTTTGACCATGCCTCCGAACGAAACGCCGGACTGCGCGCGCTCGGTTTCGGGAAACTTTTCGTTCAACATGATGGCGCCGTAGGCCAGCACCGGCAACAGGATCATGCCGAGTTTCAGTTGCCATGACGCGATGCCCGCTATCTGAGTGACACCCGCACGGTCCAAGAAGAAACACACTAGCCCGCCAATCACGATGCCGCCCGGAAACCAGACGTGAAACGCGTTTAGTTTCTCCACTTTTCGGTCGGGATAGATGGTGGCGACCAGCGGATTGCACGCACCCTCGACCAGACCGTTCGCAAAGGCAATGGTCAGCGCGCCGAAGAACAGCATCCAGAAATTCACGGCCAGCACCATCAACAACACGCCGCCCATGAAAAAGACGAATGCCATGCGCAACAGGAACCGCATGCCCAAAACCGAACACAATGGTCCGAAAATCAGAATGGACAACGGAAAGCCCCAAAGCCCCGCACCGCCGATAAAGCCCGCCTGCTCGTTCGTCAATAGAAATTGTTCTTTCAAGGGGGTCATGATGGAACTCAACACGGCAAAGGTCATTGCCGTCGCAATCAACGCCGTGCAGCTTCCCCAAAACAGTTTTTCCGGTTTGATGCCTTCCAATCCGCCGTTGTTCGCCATGATGGTCGTCTCCTCACACGTCCGCGTAATGGTTGGTCCCAATATCAAAATAAAAAGATTACATGCCGCGCCCGGCGGAGTCAAAAAATACTTCACCGCCTGCGATCCCGCGTAGCCGGCAGGGGCAATTCCTTCCCCACTAAAAAACGAGTTGCCAACAGGACAATCGCTTGCACTAAAATGTTTGATATTAAGGGCGATACCACAGCCGAGGTGATTATGACAAGTTTGACAAGTGCGGCGATGCGCGAAGCGGACCGGCGATGCATCGAGGAACTGGGTATTCCGGGCGCGGTATTGATGAACAACGCGGGCATGGCCGTCTTCCGGGAATTGCCGGACGGCCCGGTGGGGGTGGTGTGTGGAAAGGGCAACAACGGCGGGGATGGATTCGTCGTGGCGCGGCTGGCGTTGCAGGCCGGGCGGGATGTGCGTGTGGCGTTGATTGCCGAACCGGCGCAGATCCGGGGTGATGCAGCCCTGTTCATGGACGTGTACCGGCGGCTCGGCGGGGAGATGTGCGTGGCGCGGACCGCCCCGGAAGCCAACGCGGCCGTCTCGGCGTTGCGAGGCCGGGCCGTCCTTGTGGATGCGATCCTCGGTACAGGCATCCGGGGCGAGGTGCAGGATCCGTACCGCGCGGCGATTGCGGCATGGCCGGATACGTACACTGTCGCCGTGGATCTGCCGTCCGGACTTGACGCGGACACGGGCGAATGCGGCAGTCCATGCATCAAGGCCAACGTAACCGTAACGTTTCAATTTGCCAAGACGGGTCTTCTGGCCCCATCCGCACGTCCCTATGTGGGCCGTCTCGTCGTGGCCGATATCGGCATTCCGGCGGTGTGCGCGGACGACACCGCATGGTTCCGTCTGAAGTCCGGCTGGGCGTCTGCGCGATGAGGGCATTTGTGGCGATAGAACTTCCCGGGGCCATCAAGGACGCCATCGAATCGCTGATCCGCCGGCTTCGGGGAGTGGGTGCGCGGGCGTCATGGGTCCGCCGCGAGAACATGCACCTGACACTGCGCTTCTTTGGCGGCATCACGGAAGACCAGTCCATTCGCCTCGGGGAAATTCTGGCCGAAAACGGCCGGGAAATCCGGCCCTTTCCTGTACACGTCCGCGGGATCGGCGCGTTTCCAAACGCGCGCAAGCCCGCCGTCATTTGGGTGGGCGCCGAAGCGCCGGATGACTGCCTGCTCCACATGAACGCCGCCGCCGAAAACGCCGCGCGCGCCATCGGCCTGTCCCCGGACGACAAGCCGTTTCATCCCCATATCACGATGGCTCGCATACGCGACACGCGCACGGCACGGCCTCTCATGGAAGCGATCGAAAGCGAAGCCGCCTTCGATGCGGGTGCATTCGAGGCCAGTGGTATGACATTATTCTCCAGCGAACTGACTCCGAAAGGACCTGTTTACCAAGTGGTACGGGAGTTTCCCTGTGATTGAGATTTCCATTTTCGACGTTGCATGCCGCGCCGCCAATGCGGCGTTTACCTTTTACATGATGATGATCCTGTTGCGCTGGTTGGCGCCGTATCTTCAACTCGACATGGACAGTCCCCGCGTCCGCTGGATAAGCCGCCTAACCGATCCGTTCATTCGCGCGATGCGCAAGATAGCCGTTGAAAAAATGCTTCTCCCCCGTTTCGGCCTGATTGATTATGGACCGATTCTTGCCCTGCTGGCGCTGTGGGTCGCCCGTGCGATAGTCGTTGCGATGTTGGCGCGCGTCACCGTCGGCGGATAGTACGCCATGTGGCGGCGCAAATCCTGCAAACCGTCAGACCCCTACGAACGGGCTCGGGCGGAAATGGTCGATCGGCAAATCGCCGCGCGCGGCATAAACGATGCCCGCCTCCTCGACGCCATGCGCCGCGTCCCTCGGCATGCATTCGTTCCGGACGAGTCCGTGGAACGCGCCTACGAAGACCACGCCATGCCTATCGGCCAAGGCCAGACCATCTCGCAACCCTACATGGTCGCCGTGATGACCCAACTACTCGAAGTCGGACCGGCGGATCGTGTTCTCGAAATCGGGACCGGCTCCGGCTATCAGTCGGCCATACTTTCCCTGCTCGCCCGCGAGGTAATCACCGTCGAACGGGTGCCGTTTCTGGCCGAATCCGCACGCCGCCGCCTGCTCTCCCTCGGATACGAAAACGTCACGGTCATCGTCGGCGACGGTACGCTGGGGTATCCTGAAAAAGCCCCTTACAACGCCATCATCGTTACCGCAGGCAGCCCGTCCGTACCGGAGGCCCTGAAAAATCAACTTGCCCCGAACGGACGTCTCGTTTGCCCGGTCGGTCCGCGCGATTTGCAACATCTCGCCGTGATTGCCCGAACCGAATCGGGTTTTCGGGAAACCACGGGAATCGGCTGCATCTTCGTCCCTCTGATTGGCGAATATGGATGGAAAAACAGCGGGCATGCCGATGCGGCAGCGGTTTTTTGACAAGGGCGCGGCTATGCTACAATAACAATCTCTTGGTGACCCAAATGACACTGGAACAATTATACAAACCCATCCAACCGGAGTTGCGCGAAGTCCAAGAGACCGTCAGCCGATATTGGAGCGACGCGATCGCGCTCGTACGGGGTCCGTCCGACACTCCCGCGCAGGCCGGCGGAAAACTGTTGCGGCCCGCTTTGTGTCTGCTGTCCGCCGGCGCGTCAGGCGCTCAGACCTTGGGCGCCTTCGTGCCGCTGGCCACCGCCTGCGAACTGCTGCACATTGCCGCGCTTGCGCACGACGATGTCGTAGACCATGCGGACCGTCGGCGGGGAACAGCATCCCTGAACGCTCTCTGGGACGATCGGACAGCCGTGTTGAGCGGCGATTACTTGGTTGCCCGCTCCATCGCGCTCATGGCGGCGTATCAATCCTGCGGGCTTATCGAAAACACGGTCAACGCCTTGCAGCGCATGACCGAGGGCGAACTGGTCTCCTTCGGCAAAAGCGGCGATTCGTTTACGCAACATGACTGCCTCGAACTGGCCGAGCGCAAAACAGCCATTTATTTCGCCGTTACCTGCACCGCGCCGACCTACCTTGCGGGCAGTGCCCACCGGGAAGCCCTCCAGTCTTTTGCGATGGCCTTTGGCGTCGCCTTTCAGATTATTGACGATGTGCTCGACATCATGAAGGACCAGAACGCGCTCGGAAAACCTTCCTGCGGGGACATCGTCGAGGGTAAACAAACCCTGCCGCTGCTGTTTCTTCGCGAGGCGCTCGATCCGGCCGGCCAAAAACGCCTGCGCGACATGACCGGTCGGCCGCTTGGGGACGAAGATCGCCGCTGGGCCGCAAACGCCTTGGAAAAATCCGGCGCCAAGGCCCGGGCCGAAGCAGTCGCACGCCAATATGCCGACACGGCCCGCCATGCCCTTGACGGACTTCCGAACACCCCCCACAAGGCTTCCATGCAAGGCCTTGCGGAATTCATCCTCGTACGAAATTCGTAACCGGCCGAACGACGATTCACGTAAGCATGCCGACAATTACGGCAAGCCGCTCGTTGCACGGCGCCTTTCCTTCGCGTTCATACCGGATGAATTCGACGTGTCCGTCCATGAAGAGCACATTGGCGCCGCCCGGAACATGATTGTACGCTTCCGCCTTGGTCGCCAGACTGTCCCACATGATGAAGACGGCGCTTTGCGCCTGGGCCGTGGCCGCCGGATTGTTGATGTCGGTGATCAGGAAACTTTTAAATTCTTCACGGTCGTCCTCCCAGGGTGGAGGTGGCCGCCGGATTGTTGATGTCGGTGATCAGGAAACGCTCGACACCCTCGCGGAGCCGGTAGACCGTCTCGCCGCCGCCATTGCCGAGTCCGGGTTCATAGTTCGACGCCAGTGGATCGAATTTGAGATCCACGTCCACGATGGGCCACAAACCCGGTTTTTCGCTCGTGTAACACTGCAACAGACCGATCGCCCCGCCGTTGCCATTGACCATGGACTCGATGGCGATGCCGACCTGTTTGGGAATGGGCTGTTCCTGTTCGAGCGGATCGGGAATTTCATCCGGATTCAGAACCTGAGGAAGATAGGAAAGGATGGAAAAACTGATGAGCGCGGCATTGGGATCGTCATATCCGGCCTTGTCGAAAACCCACCCGAGGTAGCAGTAGGACGTGTCAATGGTGCGCGCGCAATACTCGCCGTTTTCCTCGGCCACGCCAAAACACCATTCCGCCGGATTGTCGTCGTAATGGGCGCGCTTGATATGTTCACCGCGCTTGGAATCGGACGGACAAAACACAATCATCGGATCGGTCAAATATTCCGGATACAGTCCAAATACACAGGGCCCAAAATCCACAATCGGAATTCGTGTGCCGTCCTGCTTTGGAAAACCGCCGGCCTGAAGCGGTGGAAAACGCCCGCCCGCCTCGTTGGCGTACATCTTCATCACAAGGCCCCATTGCTTGAGATTGTTTTGGCAACTCGCGCGCCGGGCGGATTCACGGGCCCGCGCCAGCGCCGGCAGCAAGATTGCCGCGAGTATGCCGATAATCGCGATGACAACCAACAACTCGATGAGCGTAAAGCCTTTGCGATTCATATTGTTTTCCTTTCGGCTTTTGCGGATGTTGAAAAAAGGGAACACCCCCCCTTTGCCTGTGAGCAAATCAGGGCGTTCCCTTTCCAACAATGTCCGCGATGGTCAATCCGCCACGCAACTTGAAATCAGTGTGCGCCGAAGGCCGCCAGAAGCGAAGCGAGCGTCGGCAGGACGGGATCTTTGCAACCACCACTTTCCATCGCCGCCTTGACCTCTTCCGGTGTGGCCATGCTGTCCACATCCATCCCGATGTATTTGACGAATTCCACATGGCCGTCCATGAACAGGACGTTGCAACCGCCCGGAATATGGTTGAACAAAATACCGCTGACACCCGTGCCCATCAGGTCGAACATGATGAAGAGACTGCTCTGGGCAAGGGCGGTGGCGGCCGGATTGTTGATGTCGGTCACGAGGAACCGTTCGACACCCTCACGAAGACGATAGACGTAATTTCCACCGCCGTTTCCAAGATTGTTGTCCTGGAACGGCGTGCCCACCAGGGATGCGTCATGATCGATGGCCTCCGCCACTTGAAGCCCAATGCTTTCGCTGTTGCCCTGCCCGAGCGCCGTGATAATCGCGTTCCCGTATTGGAGAATCAACCCGTCCAAGGCGGCGCCAATCTGGGCAGGCACCCACGGCGTGCCCTGAATGCCCGTGGTAAGCAGCGAAAACGCGGTGAATTCGTTCGCGCGCCGCACGTCCTTGCACTTGTCGAACGCCCAGCCCAGATATCCGTAACTCTGGTACATCAATTGCGGATCGTTGAGCAATTGCGGCTTGTTGTATTCCGGATCGCCCGCCGGCTTGTCCAAACCCCACAACCTCGTGCGAATCTTCGCCGCTTCGGCGTCCGATGGACAGATGATGATGTTCGGATCCGTCAGATATTCCGGAAAAATGGCTTTGCAGGCAGGACCCGCCGCCGCCAACACGTCGGCGGTGCCGTCCGGCTTGAGCGGTCCGGCAATCTGCATGGGTGGGAATTTGCCCCCGGATTCGTTGCCGTACATCTTGAACACCAACCCGAATTGCTTGAGGTTGTTCTGGCAACTCGAACGCCGCGCGGATTCACGCGCGCGCGCAAGCGCCGGCAGCAAAATGGCGGCTAGGATTCCGATGATGGCGATTACGACCAGCAGTTCAATGAGTGTGAAACCTTTTTTCTTCATGTGCGTGCTCCTTTCAAAAGTTGAAGACAAACGACCCAACCCCGAAATCAGGAACAGCGCTACTCCCAGACCGCTCGCGATTCCGGGTACTACACTGCAACTGCTTAATTCAGATGTATCACAAACGGAACGCCGTGTCAATACTTTTCTTTGGTTTTTTCAGTTTCCCAACCGCTTCAGGGCGTCCCGAGCGCTTCGACACGACGGATCCATCGCAAGGGCCTTTTGATACGAGTCGCCGGCAGCCTTTTTGTCACCGGTGGCGGATTGGGCATCGCCCAGCAAGACCCACAGATTCGGATCGGTGGTTCCGGCATTGACCGCCGCGTTGAACGCCGCGATCGCCCCGGACAGATCACCTTTGTCGCGCAGGGAAATCGCAAGGCTGGCGTTCAGCCACGGTTCGTCCGGATAGCGGGCGACACCCGCCCGGAAGATATCCAACGCCTTGTCGGCTTGCCCCAAATCGCGCAGCAGGTTGCCGAGCGAGAGATAGGTTCGCCCGCCTTGATCCGGATCCAGTTCGATGGCGCGCTTAAAACTTTCGATGGCGCCCGCCTTGTCTCCGATCTTTTCCCGCGCGAAACCCATGATGGCATGAGTCGGCGCATGATCAGGACGGAACGCCACAAGACTCCGGGCGGTTTCGATCAGGCGTTCCGGGCGGTTCTTCCACAGCAGCGATTGCATGAACATTTCCAGGACAGGCAGGCGGGCGGAATCGCGTTGTGCATTTTTCAGCAGGGCATCCGCAATGGAGGCCGATGCCTTGTCGTCTTTCATTCCATCGCATAAATCCGTAATCGCCCCCGCGGCCACGGAGTCCATGACCGCCGCACCGGCCCAGATCGTGTCCGCAACCTCCACGGCTCCCTTCAGGGCAAGAACCAGACCCAGTTTCGCGCGCACCATCGCGGGCATATCGGGATTGGCCTTGATCATGGCGCGAAATTGTTCCACGGCGGCGTGGTCCGGTTGATCGCGCACAGCCTTGGCAAGACCGGAAAGGTTGGGGCGAACTTCCCCGATGGGCGCAAGCGGCGCATCGGGCAATCGCGTCGCGCGATACACGGAAATGCTCCGGAATCCGTGAAAATCGCGCGAGTCCCACACAATGCCGTGCGATTGCAGGCATTGTTCGAACGCGGGACGCCCCATGGCCAAAAAGAGCGCCCACAGCGTGCGCTGGCGGTCCGCCGGATCGGACGATCGGGCACAGGCGTCGAGAAACAACACGGACTGATCACACAGGGATTCCAGGTTGGCAGCCGTGGTGGCCGGATTGTCCACAGGCCCCAAGTTGAATTCGCAGACCAGTCCCATCTCCCCCCCTTCATAAAGGAGCAGGTCGCCGGGTTTCCAGCCTGACCGAACATAGTCCAGCGCCACGTTCCAATCGGTTCTCTGGGGTCCCGGCAACGATATCGAGCACTGATAGAAAAGCAGAAAGGCCGGAACCCCCATGAGGGCTAGACGCGCCGTGCGCCGCGGAATCGCCGCGGCCAACCCGCCGAACATGACATAGAGTCCCAGCGAGGCATAGCCGGTATGGCGCGGCATCAGCATCGGCGTCATGACCTGCGAGGCCGTCCATAACACGACCGGCGGCAAGAAAAACCACAGAAACACCAGGAGCCATTCGGGAAAAGACGGCGCGGTTGTCTTGCGGAACGCCGCCCGCGCCAGAAAGAGGATCGCCCCTGCGGCGCATGCGCCGAAAAAGACATTCGTCGCAATATCAAGAACAGGCTGCGCCGAGGCAATGGGCGCCGCCCATGATTGCGGAAGGAACCACCACGTCCGATGGCTATACATGACTTGCGCGGCCTGGTGAATGACGTCGTCGCCGAACCAGTCCAGCAGCAAAACCTCCCAGCGCGGGGCGCTTTCCGGATATCCCGGATTTTTCATGGTCATGGTGGCGGCCCAGGCCACCCAAGGCAACACGACAAGCGCATGCGCCGTTCCCCAGACGATTATGCGCCGAATATGGCCCCGCCCATAAATCAGCAGAACGATTCCCTCGACAAACGGCACGATCATGGCGAATAAATGCGTGGCCATGACGCAGGCGTTGGCGAGAAAATTCAATATCCACCAAAATGCGCCGTTGCCGCGCACCCCTTTCAGGAATGTGTGGAGCGAAGCCAGCGCAAAGAAAACCAAAAATGGATATTGCCGCGCTTCCTGCGAAAAAAAGACTTGCTGCGGCGACAGCGCCACGCACAACATCGCGGCGAGGCCCGCCCATTGCGCGCGCGGGTGGCCGCTGAAAAAAAAAGTCGTGAACCGGTACGCCAGCAGGACTGTGCACATGCCGCACAGGACGTGGAGCATGCGCACCGTTGCGGGGGCGTATCCGAACATGCCGGCCCAAAGGTATTCGAACATGAAGGACAGGGGCGACATGAACGGATAGCTTTTGCGCGTCTGAACGAGATATTCCCACAGGCTCGACGCCTTGAGATGGACCATTCCGACGAATTCCTCGAGGCATACCCCCTCCGCCCCGATGCGATGCAGGCGCAACGCCAAGGCCGCCAGGAGAATCAACGCAAACAAGATACGCCGGAGGCGCCGTTCGCGCCATTCGTCCCGGGATTCAGGCGTCATGCGCGCGCCTCAACGCAGCCGCTCGATGCACTCGATCAGGGCGGCGGCGATGTATTCGTTGTCCTCGTCAGACATGCCCGGATGTGTCGGCACGCAGAACAGGCGCCTGCCCAGCGATTCCGACAGCGGCAACGATTGGCCCGGCGTGTGATCGCGCACGAAACGCTGATGCGTATAAACCGGCGGATTCGCCACCAGCAAACGAACGCCGAATTCCTCGTCCATCATTTTCATGATATTGTCACGCTTTTCGCCCGCCCACGATTCCGGCAAAATGCAGGTGTAAAGATAATACGTATGCAGGCAGTCGGGCGGTTCATACGGCAACTGGAGTTCCGGCACGTCCGAAAGCATTTCATT
This sequence comes from Candidatus Hydrogenedentota bacterium, assembly GCA_035450225.1. Classification (NCBI taxonomy): domain Bacteria; kingdom Pseudomonadati; phylum Candidatus Hydrogenedentota; species Candidatus Hydrogenedentota bacterium. The sequence continues at coordinate 49,818 of DAOTMJ010000023.1, read as the reverse complement.
TCGGCGGTGCGCCAGACGACGGCGCATGGCGATGAAACCGTCGAGTTTTTTCAACTGAACGAGTCCGGCCGCCGCCTGAATCTTGGTCATGACATGCGAGGATCCCCATACCCCCGTCTCGTTCCAACCGTAAAAGCGCGTCGAACGGCAAAACGCCGCCGCATCGTCGTCGTCGGTCACGACCATGCCGCCTTCGCCGAGCGTGACCATGTTTTTCATGGTGTGGAACGAAAAGACGGACATGAGTCCCTTCTTGCCGAGTTTCTCGCCCTGGTATTCACCACCGCAGGCACGCGCCACGTCGCCGATGACGGCCAGCGGTCCGTGTTTTTCATGCGGATAGCGTTTTGCCAGTTCAAGGAAATCGGCCATCGGCGCCGCAAGTCCGTTCATGTGGACGGGAAATATCGCGCGCGTGCGCGGCGTGATGCGTTTTTCGACGTCGTTCGGATCGAGTTGGAGCGTCTTTGGATTGACCTCGCCCCATATTACCTGTCCCCCCGCGCCAATGACCGCCATCGGCGAAGCAACAAAATTGATCGCCGGTACAATGACCTCGTCCCCCGGTTCAAGTTTGAGGTAACGCATGGCCATGTCGAGTCCAGGGCCGGCGCTGTTCACCGCAATGGCGTGTTTCGTGCCGATGTACTGGGCGAACGCCGTCTCGAATTCCGCTATCTTCTGGCCGCCGAAACCGCGGCTCACCTCCATCGAGTCGCGGATGGCCTCCACGACCGCCTCGATTTCCTCCTCGCCGTAGATGCTGCCCAGCATGGGTTCGCCTTCCCACAGCGTCTTGGGCTTGCCGCGTTTAAAAATCGCCTGGCGCGCTTCACGGGTCATCATGGATACCGCCTCCTCTCAAACCATAGAAACCAGGAAAACATCCGAAGCATCCCCGGCAAACTGTCCTTGCGGGATCAACCGTCGGGGCTTTTTCAAAATCCTATTCCGTTATCAGGACCCACGTGCCCTGCGGAATGCGGTCATACGCCTCCACAACATCGGCATTTGTCAATCGCACACAACCATGCGACACCGGCTGGCCAATCCGTGCTTCATCGTTCGTCCCGTGAATATATATCTTGCGATCGAAAGAATCCACATCGCCCCCTTGATTGCGTCCGGGCTCCTCGCCGCGAAGCGCAAGGATGCGGGTCAAGACCAAATCCTCCTTGACCGTTTGGCCGGGTTTCCAAACCTCGGATGTCGGACGCTTCTCGCGAAAAACCTGCCCTATCGGTTTTCCGTCGCCGATTTTTTCCGCTACGGAATGCCAGCCCAGCGGCGTTTGAAAACTGTTCCGCTTGAATCCCGTACCCTTGGCGGCAGTCGAACACTTCGTTTCCCATATTATTTTGTAATTACTTACGATATAAAAGCGTTGATTGTCCACACAAATCCATACGCCAAGCCCCTCGCCCACATGGGATTCCCAATCATAAAGCGCCAGTCTCGCCCTTTGGGTATCCGTCAATGCTTGGCCCGACGGGAGTTTCAAATCGGGCGCGGAGTCTTCAATTTCCGGTGCAGGATATTCCGTCATGGCAATCGTTCCTTGTGTGGCGGCCAGCACGATACCGAAACCTGCCAGCAGAGCCAATATCAGCCAGATGACAACTTGGCTCCGGCCCGCCAACCACACCCACCGAATCACCCATTCCGAAAAGATACGCATCGAATCAGGGGCGCTGTTGCGGGAGGACGACATCGTAGCCGAGATACCGGACGAAAGCCTCGCGAACGGAGTCGTGAACAACCCCCGGCACGACGCTCACGTGATGCCGGTACCCGTGGCGGCCTACATGCAGCAGGACGTCCTGCAAATGTTCGATATGCGCGACGCCCGCGCACCCGAAAAAATCCTCTGGGATCGGATCGCTTGTGAAGGTCCCCTGTCCCAGGTAGAACTTCAACCGGCCGGCGTCGGTCGTCATGCTGCCGAACGTGAACGGCGCGGGCGCGATCCGTCCCACATTGCATCCGTACCCGGACCCCTTCCCGACGGCGTTTGCAAGGATGTCATGATCGCTGATGCGGCCCTTGCAGGTCATCAGGCTCGGCGGCACCGGACCGCAATGAAACAGGATACACTTGTCGTCGTCGTCCGCGTAATTGTTGTTCCAGTCGAGACACGACGGCGGGCCGTCCGACGCCCGCGACAAGGCAAACATCGCGACGGCATTGCCGACGTCCACCTCGCACGCGGCCGGAATGCCCCGGTCATTCATTTCGCCCAACAGCACGCACGGGGAAATGTGAATCTGCTGCTGCAATTCGATCCAGCAGCGCAACGCGATCGCGTCCATTGCGTATTCATCAACCAGTTTGTCGATCACGACTCCAAGCCTTACGATTCCGTCGAATGCCTCATCCGGCACGCCGTCCCATGTAGAAATCGCACGCAAGGTGTCTGCCTTGTCCTTGCAGGCCGCATCGTTTTTGTTCAATTCCTTCATGCGCGCGAAAACCATTGAAAGATCGAACGTTTCGACAGTGATGCCGGCGCGCTGGAGGGCCACTTCGTCGGTGCGGACCGTCTTGAACGCCGTGGTGCGTGCGCCGATTGCGCCGACCACCATGCCGCGCATGCCGTTGACCACGCGGCACACGCGATCGAAGAAGTCCACATTTCCGGCAAAGGCTTTGGAGGCGGGATGCGCCGTGTGCGGCTTGACCGCCGTGAACGGCAGACCGTATTGGCAGAATACGTCCATTATGGAGAACTTTCCGCAGAACGAATCGCGACGGACAGCCGGCGCCATCTTGTCCAAGGTATCGGGATACGCCTGAATCAGGATGGGCACGTTCGCGTCACGCAGGGCCGCCACGGCGCCGGTTTCGTCACCGAAATTCGGCAGGCAGAGAATGACCCCGTCGAATCGGCCTCGGTGGGCATTTAGAAAATTCGCGTAAATCTCTCCCTCGCGAGGCGTTTCGACCGCCCCGTGGCGCGTCGCGTCCGCGGGCAGCATCAGCGTCTCATGCCCCAGTTTTTGAAGAATCTCCGGCAACTCGCGCCGGGCCTCATCCATCAACGCCGCGGGAAAGAACCCCCGGTTTCCAAAAAACAACGCAAACGTGGACTTCCTGGCCGACACCGCTATTCCTCCCATATCGTAAACGACTCCTTGAACGCATTCATGGCATCCTAGCCAATCATGGGCGTCCTTTGCAAAGCCGTTTCCCATGCCTCCGATTTAGAATATTTATATGCATATTATACTATAATTATATTATTATAATACATTCGTATACTTCTGTCTAAAACCCTAAAACGTGTTCAAACGGCGGGGCTCGCCGCACACAGTGTTCATGACGCGGTTGAATCCAGGGCAAGCCGTATGGTGGGAATATTCGATCGAAGTCGTAAAGGGTTCTGGTGAATTAGGTTGTGACCAGCCCACCCATCGGAGGGTGTGCCGATTGACTGGGCTTGACCGATAGCGGAAGACTACTTGGGAAACATTTTTCAAAGCCCATTGGGAAGTGTCCGCCGCTGTGGACTTCACGACGGCCGAAGTATGGACGCGAAGCGGCTCGGTTGCGTTCTACATTCTGGTCGCCATGTGACTGTGTACGCGCCACATTCATATTGCGGGCGGCATCCCAACCCCAACGTTGCGAGGGTACAGCAAGTCGCGAGGAACCTCACCGGCTGCTACGACGGCCTCCTTCCTGATAGCCGATATGTACTGGTTGACCGAGACACCCACTTCCTCGCTTTTCGTGGCGTGCTCGAGGGCTCACCGACGAAAACCGTTTTGCCGCCGCCCTACAGCCCGAATTTGAATGCCAACTTTGAGCGATACATAAGGTCCGTGAAATCAGGATGCATCAGCCGGATAATCTTCTTTGGCGAACGATCACTGCGCCGGGCCCCGACGCAATTCGAAGCACATTATCACGACGAACGTAACCATCAAGGACTCGGCAACAATCTTATCGAGGCGGGCGAAGAAGTCGGACATATCGAAGGCAACATCACCTGCCGCAACCGCCTCGGCGGCATGCTCCGCTACTACTACCGCCAAGCAGCGTGACCAATTGTCCTTGTGCATCTTACTGCGCGAATGAAGTGTGCCCCCGAACGCGTTCCCTGGCAAGAACACGAACCATCGCGCACGAAAGCGGGAAATCACCATCGAAAAACAGGTCCACAATGACCCTTCAAAAGCCGGCCTGACAAGGCATTGAGCATCGTTTGAATTTCTTCACTATACGAGCTCGCGTAATACATCTTGCCTCGTTTGCGCAGACTCGCCATGGCGATTCTCCTCGGGTCTAATAGACCGTGGAGCCCGCCGACTGTACGCTTTCAAGGCCCAATCATCATGCCCGGCAATTTTTTCACGGTACACTTTACGGTACACTTGGTCCGTTTTTGGCATGAAAAAAGGACCTACGGGTTTCCGTAAGCCCTTTGATTCCAATTGGTAGCGGGGGGCGGATTCGAACCGCCGACCTTTGGGTTATGAGCCCAACGAGCTACCAGGCTGCTCCACCCCGCGTCATATTGAAAGTATACTTTTTTTTGGTGAAGAATTCAAGTGGATGAATTCCAGATGTAATAGAAGGGTAACGATATGTGCTCCGGAAAGGTCCGGCGTCTTCATGATTTGGATAGTTTTCCAGAGAATTTACCTTGTTTATTGCCACCACTGAAGTATGTAAATGGACCCCTATCTGGCCTCGTGGCGCTTTGGAGCAATCTTTCATTACCTATCTGTATGAGAAACGTGTTTATATGTGTCGTAGCCATCCCCACTTTCACCACGGTCTGGCTTAAAAAAGGCCATAGGATCGGGCAATCTCTTTTTCAAGCGTATTGTAGTTTCGGTTGTAGTTCCGGTGGACGGCCTGTTCGGGTGGCATTCGCTGTGCGATTTCGTTCAGCAGGCGCGCCATGCGGTGGCGTCCGTATTTCGATTTCAGGTGGAGGACCGTGGCGTGCGCCTGCGCATACGCCGCGGCGAGGACCGACGGTTCGATAGCGTCCATGGGGCTTTTTTCGAGAGCCGCCAAGGGAAAAAGGGCGTCTTGCGAAGCCCTTTCGCGCAACAAGGCCAATTCGCCCGGTTCAAGATCGCCACGGGCAACGGTTTCGGCCAATCCCTCGTTGAGCCACCACGGCGCATCGGGTCCGGCCAGGAATCGGACCACCACATGCGTGAATTCGTGATAGAGACGCTTTCGGAGTTCCTCGTCGCTGAGCGGAGTGCCGTCGTCCGCCAACAGGGGCAGCCTGATTTTGCCGTCGTACAACGCGCCGACATGCTGTCCGGCATTCGTCGCCGCCGAAAATTCCCGCGCGCTGTACACAATCACCTGAACCGGCGTGGGCGGATAGACCCCGCCGAATTCGCGCCCGACTTCGATGTATGCCCGCTCCAGCACGCTCAATGCCCGCCGAAGCATGCGCGTGGGAATCTCGGGAGAGTAGGTAAACTGGAAATGACGCGACGAAGACGGGCGGAATGCCGCCTCGACGCTTTCCTCGCGGGATGCTTTCTCCAGTTTTTGCTTCAGTCCGGGGCGGTTCGGCGCCACCTGAAGGACCCATTCCCATTGGATTCGCGCCGACGGCAGGTCGTTGTCCATGTAATACGCGTCGCCCAGCAGTTCGTGTGCATCGAGATTTCTCGGAGCAAGGTCAATGGCTTCTTCCAGGCGCGCAATGGCTTCGGGAACCAGATCCAGCCGCAAGTAGTACGATCCCAGTTGCACCAGCGGCGCATGGTTTTCCGGATCAATGCCGATGGCCAGTTCAAGGTGTTTTGCCGCAGCCGCGAAATCGGCTTCTTTCGCAAGGGCGTTTGCGGCGGACTGGTGCGCATTGCACAAGTTGCGGCGCACGGTGGCGTTGTCCGGAACCAGTTCATAGGCGCGTTCAAACGATTGAATGGCCGCGTCGAACCGTCCCTCCGAGTAAAATTGCGCGCCTTGGTTGTTCAATTCGTGGGCGGTTGTTTGCGCCTGTGCGGTAAAACAGGCCGGAAACGCCGCCAGCAGCAAAAACGCGATGGGGTTCAGTCGTCGTTGTTGTGTCATGATTCCACGTTGGGCAGCAGGGCAATCGCCTCGACTTCAACCTGTATGTCCATGGGCAGGCGTGCAGCCTGGACGCAGGTGCGGGCGGGGAAGTCGGAAACGAAAAATTCCTTGTAGACCTCATTGAATGCCGCAAAGTGATTCATGTCGGCCAGGAACGCCGTGACTTTGATCACCTGTCCGAGTCCGGATCCGGCATCCTCGAGAATGGCCTTGAGATTCGACAGCGTAAGCCGCGCTTCTTCCTGAATCGTTCCGCGCTTGATGCCGCTGCCGTCGGGCGCAACGGGTCCTTGCCCGGACACGAACAGCAGATTGCCCACGGCCACGGCATGGGAATACGGCCCCTGTGCGGGCGGACCGTTCGGCGCGATAATGCAACGTTTCTCCACGTCAAACCACTCCTTTGCTTGTCATCCTGAAGAAACAGTACCACAGGAACGCCATTGCGTCAAACGATTCACTCAAACCGCAAGACGCCGAAATGTTCCGGCTGGTGCAGGTTGAGTTCGGGACCAATCGGCGCCCATGTCGCCCAATGGGGATGCGAGGAGGCGTCGGCGCACTTGTTGAAATTGGCGCGCCATGTCTGGCCCGCAAGGGGACGAAGCGGGCCGATGTACTCTTCCAGGACATCCAGCGGAATATGGAATTCAAGCGTCCACACGACCGGCGCCGTAATTTCGGTATCAATGCGCGCGGGCATCGAATGGAACAGAGCCACGCGCGCTCCGATCGTCTTCGGGACCTTCACGAAGGATTCGAATTCGTCGTCCGGTTCCGCGGGATAGGATTTGCGCCGCCAGTCGCTTATGCAATAGAGCAACAGGTTTCCCCCGCAACTCATTTCAAAATTCATATACCCGCGATCCGGTTTGGGTTTGACGAAAAACTCGACGCATGAATCTTCATACACAGCCGCCTGATACTCTTCATGCCGGCAGACGACATAGCGATCCTCAACACGAAACAGACCGTAAAGATTCGCGTCGTCGTAAAGCATTTTGGCCTCGGCGCGGGGATGATGATCGCTGCCGGCCGGATGAAAATTCGCAAGGGCAAGCGCCGGTGCATCATTCCATGGCGCGTCGTCCCAACGCCTTTGCCCGTCGGGCGTATTGACGGCGCGCAACACGGTATATACAGGAATCGAATGGTCCATCCGGCCTCTCTCCAAGGTTTTCGACGTGCGCAGGCTACCGGATTCATTCCTGCGTTTCAAGACGCAACGGATAGGGTCCGGCCGGATTGCGCATGCCATAAAATGTGTTTACTATTGGGAAAAAGGTCCGTTGCGCGTTGCGAATTCGCGTGCTATACTCAATTTGTCGGCTCCATGAAGGAACGGCATGTGTCGGGGTTGGTTGGCTCGGATGGGTCATGCGATGGCGATTGATGTGGTGACAATCGGAGTTGTTTGCGCGGACGTAATGGTAAAGCCGGTGGACTCTTTGCCCAAGCGGGGTTCTCTGGGACTTGCTCCGCAATTGGAATTGCATTTGGGCGGACTTGCGGGCGTAACGGCGGCGGTTCTGTGCCGGCTGGGCGCCAAGACGGCTTTCACGGGCCGGCTGGGACAGGATGGGTTTGGCGATTTCATCATCAGCACGCTGTCGGCCATGGGCGTGGATGTGAGCCGCGTGCGTCGCACAAGCGAATGCGGCACATCTGCGACCGTTGTCCTGATCAGTTCAGATGGCGAACGAACCTTTTTACATCATTTGGGCACGAACACCCTGACTGGCGAAGAAGATGTTGACTGGGACTTGGTGTCCCAGGCGAAAGTTCTCCATTGGGGCGGGACCTCCATTACGCCATCCCTTGACGGAAAGCCCATCGGCCGCATCTTCGCTAAGGCGCGCGAACTCGGCGTAAAAACCTCTATGGACACCTGCTTCGACGGCAAGGGCATCTGGTTCCCCCACATCGAACACGCCCTGCCGCATCTTGACATCGCGATGTCGAGCATCGAGGAGGCCCGGAATTACACGGGCCAGGAAACGCCGAAAGCCATCGCGGACTTCTACCGTTCCTACGGCGTCGAAACGGTGATGGTAAAAATGGGCAGCGACGGTCTGTATGTCCAGAACGCAACGGAATCGTATGTCATCCCCGCGCACAAGGTGCCGGTGATTGACACGACAGGCGCGGGCGACGCCGCGTGCGGCGGTTTTCTCTACGGTTATATCCGCGGCTGGGATCTGCGCCGCTGCGGCCAGTTGGCCAACGCGGCAGGCGCCTTGACCGTTCAAGTGATGGGCGGCGCCGAGGGCGTCCGATCGCTGGATCAGGCCTTGCTATTGATGGGGAACGACTGACATGACGGCATGGATCGTCGCAATGCTGGTATGCGCCGCCGGTCTGGCGCAACAATCGCAGGGTCTTGTCTCTCAATCCGAACTTCCGCCCCCGGATGCAGCGGCCGCCAAGGCGCCGCAGGACGCACAGGCGCAATCCCGGACAGAAACGCCGCCCGCAAATGTACCGGCCCAAACCACGGCTGCCGAAACGCGCGCCGAGGCAACGCCTCCCGCCGCCGCGGCGCCCTCCGTGAAAACACAAACGGAAAGAAAACCGGCGCCCGGCACACGCGTGGCGGCATTCTGGTTTATCTTGCCGGGGAAATGATTATGCGGATGAATTTTCGGGTATGGGGATGCGTCCTAGCATGTTTGTTCGTGCTTGCCGCCGCGGCCGAAGAAAAGGAAAACGCCGCCGCGCCCGAAGACCGTCCCGCACCGAAAAGCACTGGTTACCGGCGTATGCCTTTCATCGGACCGGAACCGGGCGCACCACGGGCGGGCGCACGCCCATCCGCCATCCCCACCATCGAAGCGCCCCGCCACAAAGTCTCCGAGTCGCTCGAAGGGGAAATGCCCTTTTTCCCGGAAGAAACCTTCGTCCAGCCCGATTGGACCCAACCCCTACGCGATATCGAATTCGACCATATGACATCGCCCATGGGCGGAAGCAGGGAACTCGCACTGGAAGGAAACGTCCGGCTCAAACTGGACACGCTTTCATTTGCGGCGGACCGTTTCTGGAACGACGAGGCCCAAGGCACCATGCACGCCCAGGGCAACGTTCAAATTACACAGGGTCCCGCCTTTCTTACCGCCGACGACATTTTTTACCATGTGCCGGATGAGTCCGACATGCCCAAGGCGCTTATTCTGGAACCGCACACGACTGAGCAGCAGCGCGCCAAACTGCGACTTTCCTACGGTTCCATTATCGGGAAAAACATACATATCGTTGAGCCATCCGCCGATATTACGGCCGGGCATCTCGAATACGACGTCAAATCGTCGAAGGGTCAAATAGAAGACGTGCAGGGCCGGATCGGCCTTTATCATTTCGGCGCGGCACGGTTGCGGATTATCGGCCCGGCGGACGTGGACGGCGAAGACATCTGGGTAACGACCTGCGACCACGATCCCCCGCACTACAAGATTCGCCTCAAGAATGCCATGATGCGGGACGGAAAAGCCGTCTACGGGGAAAGCGCCCGCCTATATATCAACGAAGCCCGGATGCCGCTGTACTGGCCGCGTTACGGCTACATCCCCGGCGAGCGCGGCACGCTGCTCAACTTCGACCTTTCCGGCGGACATCGGGCAGGCATCGGCTATTACCTCAACACGGGCCAGCAATTCGCCCTCAGCCACGATGCCGGCATCGGCCTGCGCCTGTTCCCCACCACGCGCGCGGGCGTCGGTTTCGGCATTGATTCCAGTTACGATTTTACGAAAAATCCGGCCTCGCCGTTCTATTTGGGCAAAGGCCGGCTTAATTCGCTTTATACGACGGAGGGTCAAGGATACATCGAGTGGCGGCACCGGCAGGAAATCTTCGACGACACGGTTATGCTGGCGCAGGTCGAGCAGTGGTCCGATAGCCGGTTTTACAAGGATTTCTTCTATGAGAAATACCGGAACAGGACCCAGCCCCGCACGTTCGTGGATGTGACGCGTACCAAACCGGGATACGTCCTCAGCACAACCGTCCGGACCGATTCGCACGGTTTCCTGCAGGAAACGGAGCAGTTGCCGGACCTTTCCTATCATCTGCTCCAACGTCCGATCGCGGAACGTCTTTACATCTCGCTGGACAGCGTAACGGGATTTTACAACCTTGATTACTGGACCAGCGTGCTGGACAAGAGCAAAGAACGCCATACGGGCCGCCAGATCACCGTGGGCCGCGTCACCTACGATCTCGACCTGCACGAGGCGTTTTCGATCAATCCGTTTGCCGAAGTGGACAGTACGATTTACGCGGGGCGCAACGGCGGCGAAGAAAACGACTACCGGTTTGGCGGAACCGTCGGCGCCACGGCGCAAGGCCGCCTGCACCGGGCCTATTCCGGCTTCGCGGGGTTCTCGGGATTCAAGCATGTGGTCGTTCCATCGGTAACCTTTTTCCACCGGCCCGATCCCTCGATGAACGTAATCGAAACGCCCCGTTTCGACGCCTATGACGCGGCCTACGGGCGAAGCCGCGTCGAGGCCAAACTGGACAATGTGGTCTTTGGGCGCAATGAACGGACGGGCGAGGTCTGGCAGGTGGCGCGTCTCACGCTATACGGGGGCGAAGACTTCTCGAATGAGATAGCGCGCAGCAGGGATCTGGAAGTGGAGATGGACATCCGGCCTCGGCCCGCATGGGGCTGGGTGGCTTTTGCCGAACATCACGACATCAATCAGGACTCGATTCAGGAAGGTTCCGAATTTGCCCGGATGGCCATGCTTCAATTGCGCGATCCGCTCAATCCGCTCGGTCTGGACAGCGACGCCTTGTTCCGTTACGACATGCTCTACGGCGACTACGGGCGCGCGCTCACGTATCTCTATTACGGGGAGCGATCGCTGGAAGGGCGCATGAACGCGCGCGTCGGATTTGCGTACACCGAAACGGGCGACACGCTCTACAACCGGGAAGTGCTGTACGGGCTGGGGTGCCGTCTCGGCGATCATTGGGGTGTCGCATTCGAACATCGGTACGATTTCGCCCGTGAAAAAATGACGCAGCAAAAATATGAACTCCGGCGAAACCTGCATTGCTGGGAGGCCGCGCTTGTCTTTCGTGACCGCGAAACGGGATGGGATATCGGCATGGAATTCAATATTGTGGCCTTTCCGGGCACGCGGGTGAAATTCTAGGCGCCGGAAACCTCGCGTTACCATGGCAAAAGGACAGAAAACATGAAAAAACGTATCGGTTACTGCATGGTCGTTCTCATGGCGGTATCCTTTTTCGCGGCATGCGCGGGAACAGCCGCCGCGCAGGATGCACCGGATGAGGCCGCCTTGATCGGCGTGCTCCAAAGCGATGCGGGATGGCAGGAAAAGGATGCGGCCACCCGGGCGCTGCGCCAGAAAGGCACGGCCGCTTCCGTACCGGCGCTGGCCGCCCTGTTGACGAACAAGGAACTCTCCCACTCCGCCCGCTATGCGCTCGAACCGATGCCGTACCCGGAAGCGGGGCGTGCGTTGCGCGATGCGCTGGGTAAAACAGACGGCGCGTTGAAGGCGGGCATGGCCATATCGCTTGGCGTGCGGCGCGACGCGGAAGCCGTACCGATGCTCATTCCGTTGATCAAAGATGCCGATCCCGATATTGCACGCGCGGCGCTGGGGGCCCTTGGACGAATCGCAAGCGAACCGGCGGTCAAGGCATTGATGGATTTCCACAATGCGCCGGAAGCGATCTGTCCCGCATGGGCCGAAGCATTGCTCACGGCGGGCGAAATCCTCACAAAGGATGGCCATCAAGAACAAGCCGTCGGAATTTATCAGGCGCTGCAATCGAAAAAATGGCCGATCCATGTGCGCATGGGCGCATTCCGAGGACTGACTTATGCGCAACCCGACAAGGCGCCGGCCCTGCTGATTGCCGCAATGAAAGGCAAGGATCCGGCGTTTCGCGACATGGCCGCCCAGCTGGTCGCGGAGTTTCCAAGCGATGATTTGGTTCCAAGGTTTATCGAGGGTCTGGACAAATTGCCGCCCGAGGGCCAAGTCGCGATGCTGCGCGGTCTGGCGGGTCGGGCAGACAAGACGGCGGGGCCGGCGGTGGCCGGTTTGTTGGCCGCTTCCAACCCAGCGGTGAAACTGGCCGCCGTCAAAGCGCTTGCCTCGCTGGGCGGAGGGAAGGATGTGGCCGAGATCGCCGGGTTGCTCGTTTCGGACGACGCCGAACTGTCGAAAGCGGCTTATGCCACTTTGGTTGCGCTAAAAGGCGACGATGTGAATCCCGCCATCGCATCGGCTTGGACAAACGGTCCCGCGGCCCGGCGCGCCCTGTTGTTGGATATTCTGACCGACCGACGCGCGGATCAAACATTGTCGTTGGCTTCCCAGGGACTTTCCGAATCCGAACTATCGCTGCGCATCGCCGCGTTGCGGGCCTTGGCTCCGCTGGGCGGAAACGAACAGGTTTCGTTGATCCTGTCGAACTTGGCCAAGGCTTCCGAAGCCTCCGAGCGCACAGCCATCGAGAAGGCGCTGAGCGGCATTGCATCCCGATGCGGGGAAGCGCTGCTGCCCGATATTCTCGACGCCATGACCGGCGCTTCCGTCGAATCGCGCATCGTCCTGCTGCATGTGGTTGCGAAGATCGGTGGTCCCCAGGCGCTTGAAACCGTTTGCGCCGCCACGAGCGATGCCCAGGGCGCCATCGCTGAGGAAGCAGTCCGCGTGCTCGCGGAATGGCCCACGATTGATGCTGCTCCGTTCCTGTTTGCATTGGCGAAGAGCGACGATCTCAGCCGCCATGTGCTTGGCCTTCGCGGATACGTGCGTCTGGCGGGTATCGAACCCGCCCCAGAAACGAAATCGAAGATGCTGCTGGACGCGATGGATCTCGCCCGACGCCCGGACGAGCAAAAGATCGTGTTAGGCGGCTGGGGCGGCGTGCCGACGTTGCAGGCGCTTGATGTGCTGACGCCCTTTCTGGACAATAACGATGTGCGAAACGAGGCGGCGGTCGCCATCACGGCTGTCGCGGGACAACTCGGCAAAGATGCCGCAAACAAGCCGCGCGCAGTGGAAGCCCTCAAGGCCGTGATCGATAAATGCCCGGAAAGCGGCATCCGCGAACGCGCGCAAAAAGCGCTGAACAGTCTGTCATGACCACTCGCGCCTGCAGCGGCCTTCCCCTCTTCTGCATATTGCTCGTGTGGGCCATGTCTTCCGTGGCCGTCTGCGATAACGCGCGCGATTACTGGCCGCAATGGCGCGGTCCGGACCTGAATGGCGTGTCCCGCGCGCAAAACCTGCCCGAAACATGGAGCGAAACGGAAAATATCGTCTGGAAGACGCATCTCCCGTCGTGGAGCGGCAGCACGCCCATCGTATGGGGCCACCGCGTTTTCGCGGCGTCGCCATCCGAACCCGAATCGGGGCAGTCGGAAGGCGGTTCACGGCTCTTGCTGGTCTGTCTCGCCCAAGAAGACGGGCGTCCGCTCTGGATCCGCGATCTCGACTCCGGAAACCAACTCCAGCATAAACAGAACATGTCGTCGCCATCGCCGGTCACCGATGGAACCCATGTTTGGGTCATGACGGGCACCGGCACGGTCGCCGCCTTGACCATGGACGGCGATGTCGTCTGGAAGTTCAATCTTCAGAAGGAATATGGGCCGTTCGGCCTGAATTTCGGCTACGGTTCCTCTCCCCTGTTGTACAACGGCAAACTTTTCGTGCAGGTTCTGCACGGATACACGACAACAGCGCCTTCGTATGTCATGGCTTTCGAGGGCCTTACGGGAAAAGTGCTGTGGCGCGTCGAACGTCCGACGACCGCCCGGGGCGAGTCGCACGACGCCTACACGACACCGACGCTGGTTGCCAATGATGGAAAAACACAAATCGTCGTGTCGGGAGGCGACTATGTAACCGGACATGATCCCGAAACGGGCGCGGAAGTCTGGCGCGCGGCCGGACTCAATCCCCGCAATTCGACAAGGAACCGGATCATCGTTTCGCCGGTGGCCGTTGACGGCATCGTGTATGCCTGTTCGAGCCGGCGGCCGCTGCTGGCTTTGCGGGGGGGCGGCACGGGCGACGTCACGGCCAGCCATCTCGCATGGACATGGGATGCATCCGGCGGGCCGGATGTGCCCACCCCCGTCTGTGACGGTAGGCATCTGTATATGGTTGCCGACCAAGGCGCAGCCACATGCCTCGACGCAAAAACCGGCGCGGTGGTGTACAGCCCGACGCGAACGGCCAAAGGCATCGTCAGCGCATCCCCCGTCCTCGCGGACGGCAAAATCTACATTACGAATGAAGACGGCGTGACAACCGTTCTCGCCGCCGGTCCAGAATTCAAGATACTTGCAACCAATGCGTTGCCCAGCGAAGGCAAGACTCTTTCGTCGCCCGCCGTGTCCGAAGGCCGCATCTATTTGCGCACCCCGACGCATCTCTATTGCATCGGCAAGAAACCGGGAGGCGGATGAATCCGAACTCGACCGATGCCGGCAATGAGACATGGCGCAACCGTAATAGGGAGAGATTGATTATGTTGACCCGGTTCGGCATTCCCGCATTTTTCCTCGCCGTCATTGCATGTTCCGCGCTTGCCGGGGAACCCCCGCTATCCGACCCTGAAAAACCGGGGCCCTATCCTGTCGGCGTCACGACGATGCAGTTCACGGACCACGCCCGCACGGATGCGTTGACGAAAAAGGACCGGTCGCTGCTGACCGAAATCTGGTACCCCGCAACGGACGAGACGAAAGACCTGCCCAAAAACCGGCTGCTCGATTTCTTTCTGCGGGGAACCGACACCGCATTGCCTATCCTGATGCAGGCGGCCTTCGGCGTGGATGTGAAAAAGTTGGACGAATCGTTCAAGAATTTTTCCGTGCGCGATGCACGCATCCGCGACGGACTTTTCCCGCTCGTCTTGTTTTCGCATGGAAACGGCGGCCTGCGCTTTCAGAATGCGTTTCTCTGCGAACATCTCGCGAGCCACGGCTACATCGTCGCCGCGCCCGATCACACCGGCAACGCCGCCTGCACCTATGTGGACGGGCAACTGATTGCATACAACGAGGCCGGTCGCGATCAGGCGGCAACTGATCGCCCGATTGATATCCGGTTCCTCATTGACACCTTCCAGCGCCTTGTCGGCGGCGCCGACAGCCGTTTCCTCGAGCGGATTGATATGAGCCGCATCGCCGTGGCCGGCCATTCGTTCGGAGGCTATACAAGCACTTGGGTGGCCGACACAGAACCGCGCGTCCGCGCAATTATCCCGATGGCCGGTGTCGCCAAGGAACGGGTGAATTTCGAATGTCCGGCGCTGGTCATGGTGGCCACGGAAGACAAGACCATGGGACTTGAGGGAAACGACCGCATTCGCCGGTATTACGAAGACTCGAAGGGACCGCGCCATTTCGTTGAATTCAAAAACGCCGGCCATTTCTCGTTCACTGAAATGTACCAGTTCAAGCCTGATTTCGGCGATGGCATCGGTTCCGGCAAGCGCATCGCCTCCGGCGAACCCGTCACCTACACGCCGATGGACGTCATGTACCCCCTTATAAACGGCTATGCCACAGCCTTTCTCGGCAAGTATCTCAAAGGCACTGATGCCTACGATTCCTATCTCAAGGAGAATCGAAACCCAGCCGAACTTATTGTCAAGTAACGGTTTAGCCAGGAAAACAGGTTGGCGGGACAGTAGATTATTCCGGGCGTTCCAACCGGTCTCCATCGCCGCCGCGATTGCCGCGGTTGCCACGCCAGATCCGTCGGTTTCGGTTGGGCCCCTTGTAGGAATCGTCTTCGGCGCTGACGGCTCCGTCGCCGTTTCGGTCGAAATAGTCGAACGCGGGCTTCAACAAATGCGAATCGGCGGCGGAGGCCTCCTCAAACGTGACGCGCCCGTCGCCGTTGGCGTCGGCTTCCATGATTCGCTGTTTCATGCGCGTGTTGATGTTTTGCTCGGGCGGATCGAGCGATTTGTCCGCCAGCGCGGGATCCGTCCATTGAATCCGGGGCCGCATGGTGCCGAAGTTTTCCACACGGCGGCCTTCCGCCTTCCCCACGACTTTGCCTTCCTTGTTGAGAATATCGGCCTCGTAGGGCCGCGGCTCCCCTTCCCTGCGTTTTTCGCCAAAACGGACTTTTTTCACGTGGACTTCCCGGCTGACAAGCCGGGGATCTTCGTTGAGGGTCTTGAGCACCATTTGGGCATCTTGGTCCTGACAGGCGCACAACGCCAGCGTCATCAACAGAGACATAACCGCCAGTTTACTCTTCATCGAGGATTCTCCTCTCAGCGCCCCCGGTCGAGCATCGTGCCCAGGAAAAGGGCCATGCCCTCGCAACACGGCGCCGGACCGCGCAGGTAACGCTGAAACTCGACATGACCGTCCATGTACAACACATTCGACCCGCCCGGAACATGGTTGAAATATTGCACCTTCGTGGAAATCGTGTCGAACATGACAAAGAGAACACTTTGCGCCTGTGCATTGGACGCCGGATTGTTGATATCGGTAATCAAGAAACGCTCGATTCCCTCGCGAAGACGATAAACGATTGTGCCGCCGGCATTTCCGGTGTTTTCCCGCTGCCCGGTAAGGGCATTGGTATAGGCTGTGACCTTGACGTCCGTGTCCACCAGTTGGTGGCTTAGCGAGCGAAAATCGGTAATGTCCGCAAGACTTCCCATATCAATTTTGTCCAAGGCCGCCATGGCCAACCCTTCGAGGGTCGCGATAAATTGCGACGGCCCGCTTCGGTCGGGATTGTCCACCTGAATGTGTTCATTCAACCGAGGCAGATAGGAAACGACGTCGCCGATGGTGGTCTGTGGATCGTCGTCGCCGCAACGGTCAAACAGATAGCCGAGGTAGACGTAACTTTCGCCAATCAATTCGTGATCTTCGGCAAGGCCCACCAACCCCGTTTCAGGATCCCGAGCGGTCAGATCCTCGACCTTGCTGTTCGGATCGGAAGGGCATACCGCAATGGCGGGATCCGTCAGATATTCGGGGAAAATGGCGTCCACCATGGGACCGGCAGCGATATCCACGCGGGGACGCGGGATGATCGAAACCACGTCGAACTGAAGCGGCGGGAATTTGGCGGCCGGGGCTTCTCCCGCATACATCTTGAAGATGACGCCAAACTGCTTGAGGTTGTTCTGACAACTTGAACGGCGCGCGGATTCGCGCGCGCGCGCCAGCGCCGGCAGCAGGATCGCAGCCAGTATCGCGATAATCGCAATGACCACCAGCAATTCGATCAGCGTAAACCCTCGATTTCGCATGGGACGCCTCCATCCGGCCCTGGACACCGGAACCGGTCTTCTTTTTCGACTTTCCCGTGGCGGAAATGCAAACCGCCATATATTTTACACCTATTTGACCCCAGAGTGGTCCTACCGGTTGCGCTTTTGAAAAAATTTTCTTTGCCCGCCACAGGAAGTAAGACCGCCCGATCATGCCGGCCGAACACGGGGTTTGGGTCAAAAAGAGGTATAAAGCGCGGGCATGGCCTCCCGAAGGGCCTGCTGGTTCTCTTCGGGATTGTCCCGGCGGAATAGGCGGCAACGTTTCGCCGTTTTATCGAGCGTGACGTCAAATTGGCCGTCGTCGCGCACCGCCACTCCGCAGGGAATCAGGTCGCACGGCAGGATTGTGTCGCCGGGCATGGCCTGTGCAGCGGGGATGAGGGCGCAATGCCCATCTGCGCGCCGCACGAGTTTCCGGTTCGCGACGGCCATCCACGTCACGGTTTCCCAGACATTGTGCGGCCGGTTGCAGACGCGGTCCATGACCTCTTCGGACGGTTCTTCCTCGAGTGCGTTCAAAAAGTCCACCCGCGACGACCGGTCAATCGCATAGACGAGATAATTGCGGAGCGGGGCCCGCATCCGGCGGATAAACGACAAATCCGGCAATTGCCAATAGGTGTTGTGCATGCCTAGGTCGAACGCGCTCTTTTCCGCCGCGCACGGGTAAATCGCAAGGGGCAAATCCGATCGAAGGACGCGCACAAACGCATGCACGTCGAGTAGCACGTTCCATTCGAGAAAGCCGGGGGGCATCGCTCCGGCCGCAATATGCGCGCAACGCGTTTTTCGTCGCATCAGCCCCGGCGCACGGTTATAGGCCACGGCCAGCGGACGCAACGATCCGAACGACACGATTTCGACCGGTTCCGGGCTTTCACGAAGCACGCGCAACAGCAACTCGATCCCGGCCTGCTGAAACGCGGGGGCGTCGCGCATTTCATCGTCCGGACTCCGCATCGCCTCGAACGGCCCCGCGGCGCAGGGCACATTGCGGCCGAAGATCGCATTGAGTTGCGCCACGGGAATGAAGCCCGGATCGCGTTGCCCGTGCGGGTCGTCGTAGGCGTGATCGGACGGATTTACATAGGGGCGCCGGTAGCGTTGCGTCACGTCGAGGATGACGGCCCTGAGATCCACTTCAGGCAACGCATACGCCATAATCAGGTCCATATTGTCGCCGGGATCCTGCGGCGGATGGTACAAATCCGTGATATCCACCACCGGAACCGGCCGCGTCCCGGAAGGGATTGGGGCGGCGCCCAGCGCTTGCGCCATCCCACCCACGGCCGTTCCCATAAAGACTCGTCGGGATATTTTCATCCATTCCTCCTACCGGTTTGATTATCCCGGATTGGGCGGCGGGAAAAAAATAAATTTGCGGTTATTTGGATGCGTTTTTCGAAGATGTTCATAACTCCCTGCTTCGATCACGGCTACGATTACGCGCACGAGCACGAACAGGGTGGCGGTCGGATGTATTTTCGGAATAGCCGGATTGATATTGGACATCACGGGGCAAGCCAGCGATCGAGCCACGCGAAAGCGGCCTCCTGCATGTCCGCGTTGAACTCGTGCGGAACGGGCCAAAGGCGCGTTTCGAGTTTGCCTTCGGCGCCTTGTGCGCGCCAAACGTCCCGCAGTTTCTCGTGGCACGCCTCGACGCCGGACACGGGAAACAATCCATCCTTTTCCCCGTTGTAGAAGAGCATCGGCTTCGGGCAGGCGATGGATGCGACGTCGGGATAGTCGAGGTGGTTTCTCAAGCCCGGCAGGATCATGCTGAAGGCCGACTGGCCCGTGGTCTGATTGTTGCCGTCCTGCATGAGCGTCTTCGTGTCGCACATCCAGCAGATCGCCAGCCCCGCTTTCACGATGTCCGTCAGAGCGTTGAGGCTCCATGCGCGATGCGAACCGACGGACAGGCCCGCGCAACCGATGCGTTCGGGGTCCACTTCCGGCAGGCTTTGCAGAAATTCGGCACACCGCAAGTCGTCCCACACAATCCGGCCGGCCCACGACACGCCCAGATGGAACATGTTCGCCGCGAGGCGCTCCTGCGCCTCGTACTTCACGCCTTCCTGGCGTCCGCGATCGCCCCAGAAGAGCATGTCCGTCGCGAACACGACATATCCGCGCCGGGCGAGTTCGTCGCCAAAGAAACGCCCGCCGTAGCACGTCTTCACCCATTCCATGGCGTCGTTCAAGCGTTCTTCGGGAACGTCGAACGGGCGAATCACCTTTTCCTTGCCGATCGAAAAGTGCGCGCCGTGATCGTGCAATCCGAGAACGGCCGGGAACGGACCCATCCCTTTCGGCACGAGCAGGTAGCCAACGACGCGCGTGTCCGCAGAAAGGTTCAACGCGATTTTGCGCGCCTCGTAGGCGCCGCGATCTTCCCTTGCAAGAACGGTGGGCATGAACGGCGCCAGCGGCGGACGCGGACCGAGATGCGATCGGTACACTTCGCGGGCGCGTTCGCGCCATTCGCCGAAGGGCAACCCGGCGTTTTTCCACGCAAGCGGAAACGTCAACCGTTCGAGTTGGGCGTCGCGAAACGCGGGCAAATCCTTTCGCACGCCGAACGCCGCGGGCGGATCGGCGGGCGGCGGAGGCGGCCAGCCCTCCGGCGGATGCGCCTCGACGCGGTCAAGCACGGCCTTCAATTCGTCGTTCGTCCAGAACAAGCGGTCCGCCGGCCGATGCGCAAGATAGAACGCCAGCACCTCCGAAAAATACACCAATCCTTCCGGGGATGCGCTGCCGACTGAAACCGCCCCTTCCGTGTAGTCTCGCGCGGGATCGCGATCCGCGGGCTTTTTGTACAGATCGTAGATCGTCTGTCCTTCCTTGAGATTGCCGGGATTGGACTCCCAGCCCTGCAATCCGGAGAGGATCGTGCCGGAACGAGCATAGCCGTTGACGCGGGCCTGCAAGGTCCGCTCGATGGCATCGAGCAGATTCCCGATCGGCTCGCCACGTTCTTCCAGTACGCGGGCCGCACGGGACAATTGCGCCGCGTGCTCCATGCCTTGCTCGATGAGCGTACGCGAACTCCGCGGATGCGGGTATCGCCAGCCGCCGGTCGGATCCTGCGACGACGCAAGGAAGTCGGCCACCGCACGGACGACATCGCGCAACCTTGGTTCGTCCGGACATTCGCGCAAGAGGTCCGGCAACCCCGCGAGCGCGTAGCCGATGATGTAGGGTTTGGCAAAGGGCGCTTCATAGCCATGTTGATCATCGTCTATGAACGGGCCGTCGGAAACAATGGGTTGTCCGCCCTGGCTGAAGAGGCTGTCCTCGCCGAGCTTCGTTCGTAATTCGCGAAACAGCCGCAGCGCCTCCCCGCGAAACGCCTCATCGCCCGTGCAGCGGTAAAGATCCATGAAGTCCGCGACGTCGCCGATATTTCGGCACTCGCCCCGATCCGCATGGACGAATTCTTTCGCATACGCCATTTGTGCGCGCAAAGCGGCCGTAAAACGTGGATCGCCCGTTTCTTCGTACGCATGAAAGAAGGCGTTGATGCCTTTCGTGCAGAAATGCACGGCGGTATTGCTTCGCCACATGAACTCCTTGTCGTCAAGATGGTCTTTGACGCCCATCGCGTTCGCGTTGTTGTAGCGCGTTCCACCGAACGTATCCGTATCGCCCCACCAGAGCGACAAGTCGTACATGTTCGAACACCACAGCACAAGCGTGTCGCGCAACGTCCGGTCGCCCGTATTCCCCGCCTCGTCGAAAATGGCCCATGCGTGGTTCAGGCGGTTCATGCCGAAAGCCGGCGCCGGTTTATCTTTGTTGTACGCGGTCACATTGCCGAAATCGTCGCCTTGACACATGCAGTGGACGATTGCCCGGTGCGTGTAGGCGCGTAGCGAATCCAGCAGCGGCCACGGCGCAAGGTCGAGCGGCGAGACGGTCATGCGGATATCGGCCACGGGTTCAAGCAGTGCGTTGAACTTCACCGATGCCGGAGCAATCGCAAAGGCGGCGCGCCGCCATGCCGATTCCTGCATCGGAACCCGTTCTTCCGACGCGCATCGGAGATAGCGGACCGCGCCCGCTTCCGCCTCGACACGGCCCCGCCGATAACTCGCCGCATCTGGAAACGACAGCGTCCATGCGCCATCGGATGAACACGCCACAATCGGCTGTCCGTCGCCAAACCTATGGGGCCGATCCGGCGGCACGACCGGACCACGAACCATCCAGCCCAAATCGGGCGCGGTTCCATCTCCCGATTCCATGCGCTGGAGATGGACCTGAACGGTCACCGCGCCGGACGCATCCATGCGCGCCTCGACGATTCGCGGCCACGTCGCGTCCGGTTCGAGCAGCCGCACCCATGCATGGTAACGTCCGTATTCAATCCGTTCGACGATCGGCGGTTCGGGTTTCGTGCGCGCAGGAGCGATGAGCGCCCCCTCCCACACTGCCAAGTCCGATTTCAGCGTTACGCGATCCGCGGCCAGCGTCAGTGTCCACGGTCCCAGAGCGACATGCGCTTCACCGCGTTCATCGAGTTCGATACCGGGCGTATCCGGTTGCGGTTCATCCGCGAGCGCCAGCAAAAACTGGTGCGGGGCGGCTTCCTTGAAATCGAATGGAAACGTAATCAAGGCCCGGCGAACAGATGCCGGCTTGCCGGGATGCCGCGTAAGGATGCGGATATCGGGAATCGCCTGTGCATCGCCGCATGACGCGCGCAGCGAAAGATTTTCCGGAAATGTTCCCGGCTTGAAAAACAAAGAGACGCGAACGGTGCGCAGCCCCGCCTCGGCGACCTGAACGTCGAACGTTGGAAGCGTCCCGCCGGTCCCGTGACAAACGCCGCTCGTGCCGTGGGCAGGCGGTTGAAACGCAAACCTTTCCGCCCATTTGGCCTGTGTGGCTGCCGCCGACGATATCCCCGCCGCAAGAACGCAAAGAGTCATATAAAGACGCATCGTGCCATTCTGTTGTTGCATGACTTCTTCTCTTTCCGCGTTCGATCGCTTCGACCGGGCGCATCCCACCAGCCAATCAACCGAATGCCCTGCATGTACACGGCATCCCGCCCGGGTTTCTTGCCGGTAAGTATAAACCTTTTCGCAACAAGTCAGTCACCACCGTGGAACTGGCGACATCAGGACGGACCCTAAAAAGGAGCCAGTAGATTTGTGCTCATACTCGTGCTCGTGCTCGTCATCGCAATCAATTCCTCATGTAGTATTAATAGATTTATAATATATATAATAATAAAAAATTATAATAAGTAGTATCTCCACCCGCATTCAACTGGTTCGGGCAAATCTCCCTGAGCAACAGCAATTTAGATTACGAGTACGAGCACGAAGAAAAACTGGGTTGTGGGCAACGCCCACGTCAGTTTTGATTTAGTTTCGTTCGTCATTACTACGGGGCAACCCGCGAAACTGGCGCTTTCCGCCGGGATGTTTTACCATGAACGCAAGGAATGACAAATGATCGACACCGCGAGACGAACGCCATGGTGGGCGTGGACCCTCATAACGGTCCTCGCGGCCATTCAGCCGGCCCTCCTGCTGTGGATCGCGCATTGGCCGCCGGACGGCCTGGTTCCGACGGGTCTGCCCATCGCCGATAGCGCATTGTTTCTGCATGCCATGCGGATGGCGGATCGAGGCTGGACATCGCTCTACGCCACCTGCTCGACTGTGTTCGGCGCGGAAAGCCTGGCCTACTATTCGGTTCCGCACTTGTGGATCTACGCCGCGATGGGATTCGCGGCGCGCATCCTGTGCATTCCAGACCTGGCCGCCTACGGCGCGGCCAACGGTCTCGCGGCGTTTCTCTTTCTCCATGCGGCCTATCGTCTTCTGGCGTCCTTTGTGCCGCGCCTCGCGGCGCGGTCTTTCATTCTTTTCGCCCTGGGCGGCGGACTCGGCGGCGTTGCCTATGTCCTTTCGGGGATGTTTGGCTGGCATGCCGCGCCGGGATTCGAAGACCTGTTTCGGCGCTTTGCGGTGTATGAATTGTTCGAGGGGCCTCATCTGTTGCCCTCGCTCCTGTTCCCCCGCTGTTACTACACACTGTCGCTGGCGTTGTGTTTTTTCGCCCTGACCCGTCTTGCGGTCACGCGGCAATCTGCATGGCCCATCGCGCCCCTGATGGCCGTCGGAAGTTTTGTGGATTTGCGGTACGGGGCTTTCGCGACAGGGATTGCTCTTCTGGGTGTTTTCGTGTGCGACGCTAAAGAGCGTACCGCTTTCCTCCGGCGTTGGGTCCTGTTTCCGTTGGGCCTTGTTGCCGGCGGCATTCCCGCCGTATGGCTGATGCGCCAGAATCCCGCCGTTGTCCGGAATCATTTCGATGGGACCAACATGGCGATGTGGCTGTCGCCATTCATTGCAACCGCCTTTTTCCATCTCCTGCTGCTGCCGGGACCGATCCGGAGCCATGTCCGCGACATGCCGCCGTTTGCGCGGATGGTATCCCGCGGCGCCATCGGCTACCTTGCCGCCTTTGCCCTGCTCTTCGCCATATATCAAGTCTATTACGGCAACGTGCTCGTGGCGCGGGATGCCGCCGTCGCCGCGGCCATATCCGATTTTGCCCTCGCGGGCTTGGCCGCCGGATTGTTTCTGCCGTTGTTTCGTTCCGGAATCACGCGAGCCGTGGAACACGATGAAACGCCATCGTGTTCCACCTCCCGCCTTCAGCCTTCAACCTTTCAATCGTCCTCCCCCGCCTCCAGCACGGGGAAAATCGGTGAACAATGGCTGGCCTTGTGGCTGTTGGCGTGCTTGCCGCTGGCCTTGGCGGCGTTCGGTTCGGGATGGTTTCTCCGATACGGTCCGCAACGCCTGGAAGTGTTCCTGTGGCTGCCGCTATGCGCCATGTCCGCGGCGGCTTTGTTGCGCATGAAATTGCGCGCGCCGCGCATCGCTTACACGGGACTCATGATCGGTTGCGGATTGTGTTCGATGGCCGTCTCGACCTTGTTCTTCCAGGGCCCCATGGATCTGCGCCCCGGCAAATCACCGTATGCGGCTCATCATTCCGAGGTCATGACCAAGGCGGACGAGGCGCTCATCGAAGCCATTGGCCCCGGTATCGTGCTCGCCCCCATTCCCGCAAGCGACATCGTGGCCCTGCGCAAAGGAAACCGGGTCGTCTTCGGCACGGGTTCCTTCAATCTGTCCGACCAACCCTATGTGCCGCTCGAAGCCGCCGTCAAGGCGTTTTTCAGTCCGGAAGCCTGCGACGACGACCGCCGCGCCTTTGTCAACGCATGGTGCGTGGACTACATCTACTGCCCCGACACGTGGCCCATCGCCCCGGAAGTCGTACGGCAACTGGACAATGCGACATGGATCGAAAAGGTGGCCCAACAAGGACGCGGCGCCGTCTTCCGCATCCCACGCCACCATTTCGTGATTGCGTTCAGCGGCATGTTTTTTTGAGGGAAAACCAGATACTTCCCATTCCCTCCTGTTTTCTATTGCCGGTTTTCAGCCAAAAGGACTCAGGCGAGAGTCTTCGCAAGAATTTTTTGCGCCTTGGCGGCATCCGCCTTGCTGTCGAACGCCGCAAGGACGACCGCCCTACGATTGACAGCGACCGCCGACAATCCGCGCAGATTGATTCCCGCGTCCGCCAGCGCCTGCGTCAGCTTCACGCCGAGACCAGCCTTGTCGGGGCCTTCGATTCGCAGCGCCTGCAGACTGTCCGTTTTCACGAGACCGGCCTGTTTCGCAGCCTTGTTCTGTTTCGTCCCTTGGACAGGCGCAACAAATACCAGGCCCGTACCAGGCGCATCGCGCCGCGCAAGCACGAATTCGAGATTCGCTCCCGCACCCGTCAGCAGGGCCAATTTTTCGGCCAGTCCGCCCGGCTTGTCCACGATACCACCCACCCATACCTGTACTTTCGCGATACGGTACGCCATCACACGTTCCTCCCATTGTCCATGTTCTTCCCCGAAAGCCATTTTCGGGAAACAAGGCTCATCATACCACATTCCCGAATACGCCGCGCCTCATTTTTTACGGGGCGGGTTTATAAGCCACTCGGCAATGCCTTCTTTTTTACCGCGACCGACAAATTGTTTCAGGGGCCCTTTTCCATATCGCGAAGTTGTTGCTTCACGCGATTCCACACTGCATCGAGCTCCTCGATGGTGCATGCTTCCATTCGAATGCCGCCGCGTTCGAGTTCGGTTTCGAGCAGGGCAAAACGCCGCTCGAAACGGTCGTTGGCGGCGGCGAGCGCTTCGCCGGGATGCACATCGAGAAAGCGGGCCAGATTGACCGCCGCAAAAAGCAGATCCCCCAGTTCGCGGCGGGCATGATCATTATCCCCGGAATCGTGGGCGTCGCGAATTTCTTGGAGTTCCTCGGCAACCTTGTCGAACACGCCGCCGATATCCGGCCAATCGAAACCGAGGGCGCTGACCCGTTCTTGAATCATCCACGACGCATGCAGCGCATCGGTGAAATCGCGTTTCTCACACGGTCGCAAATGCGTTTTTTCATCCTGCCGGTCCTGCTCCCAATCGGACGATGTCACGGTACGGTGTCCCCAATCTTTTTTGATTTTTTCCTGAAATCCACGCGCATAAACAAACGAGGGAAACGAAAAACAATACCCTTCTTGCCCAAAATACGATTTGGCGAAGCGGATTTCAATGCTGTAATTTCCCCTCGCCGGCGTGCAACAATAATTGAAACGGGCTTTGACGTTATTGACGCCGGGAGCGAACCACAAGGCGCCCGATGGAACGAAAGGACACGGCCATGGATTTTTCGATATCCAGCGAATTGCAGGATTTATTGGATCGGGTGCGGGGGTTCGTCGAAACCGAACTCTATCCCCTGGAACCGGAGTTTCTGGAAAAAGGCTTCCGCGCCGTCGAACCGGTCTTACGCGAGAAACGCCGGAAAGTGAAATCGCTGGGCCTGTGGCTGCCGCAGATCGCGAAGGAATACGGCGGACTTGGCCTGTCGCTTGTCGAACACGGGCTGGTCAGCGCGGAATTGGGCCGGTCGCCCATCGGCCACTACACGTTCAACTGCCAGGCGCCCGACGCCGGCAACATGGAAATCCTGATTGATTACGGCAACGAAGAGCAGAAGGAGCGTTATCTCAGACCCCTGCTCGACGGCGAAATCCGCAGTTGCTTCGGCATGACCGAGCCGGATTTCCCCGGATCGAATCCCGTTTGGATGGGCGCCACAGCCGTCAAGGACGGCGATTCGTATGTGCTCAATGGGCGCAAGTGGTGGACTACCGGCGGCGACGGCGCGGCTTTTGCCGTGGTGATGGCCATCACGAATCCCGAAGCGCCCCCCCACTTCCGGGCAAGCCAGATTCTCGTGCCGACGGATACTCCCGGATTCATCATCGAAGCCACGACGCCGTTCATGGGACATCGCGGCGAAGGCTGGGCCAGCCATTCCGAAGTTCGGCTCGAAAACTGCCGCGTGCCGCAATCGAATCTGCTCGGCGCCGAGGGAAGCGGTTTTCTCATTGCGCAGGAAAGGCTCGGCCCGGGCCGCATTCATCATTGCATGCGCTGGATCGGTGTCTGCGAGCGTTCCTTCGACCTCATGTGCCAGCGCGCCATCGAGCGGCGCATCACTCCCGAACGCCCGCTGGCCTTTCAGCAATTCGTACAGGGCTGGATTGCCGAAAGCCGCGCCGAGATTGACGCGGCGCGATGGATGGTTCTGCATGCGGCGTGGATTATGGACCGGCACGGCGCCAAGGAAGCGCGCGACAAGATATCGCTCATCAAATTTACCGTGGCCAACACGATGATGCGCGTAATCGATCGCGCAATTCAGGTCCACGGCGGACTCGGAGTCACCGACTACACCCCGCTTGCCCTCTTCTATCGAACCGAACGCGCCAGCCGCATTTACGACGGCGCCGACGAAGTCCATAAACTTTCCGCGGCCAAGCTTATTCTCAAACGGTACGCGCAAGCCCAAACGTGAGTTTCATTTCCCCGTGTCCACAACTCCAGACATGACGGCGATACTCGATGAGCCCCGCGACGTCCGGCCCGGCGAAGAACTGGATGCCGCCCGGCTTTCGGCCTACCTGCATGAGACCATTCCCGGTATCGAAGGGCCGATTGAAATCCGGCAATTTCCAAGCGGATTTTCCAACCTGACCTATCTTGTGCGCGTCGGCGATCGCGATCTTATCCTTCGGCGGCCGCCGACCGGCAGCAAGGTGAAATCCGCGCACGACATGGGGCGCGAATTTCGCATTCTAAACGCGCTGCGACCGGTCTACCCTCCCGTGCCACAACCGCTTGCGTACTGCCCCGAATCCGATGTGATTGGCGCGCCGTTTTACGTCATGGAGCGAATCAAAGGCGTCATCCTGCGCGGCAAAAAACCGGCGGGATTCCATTGTCCGCCCGATTTGGCGCGCAGATGTTGCGTATCCTTCATCGAAAATTTCGCGCATCTTCACGCCATCAACTATGAGGCGATAGGACTCGCCGACATGCGCAAGGAAGGTTCTTTTGTGCGGCGGCAGGTTGAAGGCTGGATTGACCGTTACCACGGTTCGCAAACCGACGACATCCCCGCCATGGAACAAGCCGCTGCCTATATGAAGGAAAATTGCCCGGCGGACACGGGATCGGTTTTGATCCATAACGACTACAAATTTGACAATCTCGTTCTGAATCCGGCCGATCCGACACACATAGTTGGCGTTCTCGACTGGGAAATGGCGACCATTGGCGATCCACTCATGGATCTCGGCGTCGTGCTCAGTTATTGGAACGAGCCGAAGGATCCAAATCTTGGCATCGTGCCTTGTTTTCTCACGCTTGAACCGGGCTGCATGACCCGGCGCGAAATCGCCGACACTTACGCCGAACGGACCGGACGCGATCTGTCGAATCTCTCGTTCTATCATGTCTTCGGTCTGTTCAAACTCGCCGTCATTGCCCAGCAGATCTATTACCGTTACAAACAGGGGCTTACCCGCGACGAGCGTTTCGGCGCCCTGCTCTTCGTGGTCGCCACCTTGGCCATGACGGCTGTCCGAATCGCCGAAAACGGAGATGTTTGAATGGCGTGCCATGTTGCCGGATCATGGATTGAATTTGGCTTGAAACGGCTCCACCGAGTTCTGACTCCCGTCAAAGTGACTTCATCCCGCCGATATTGTTACGATTCCGGAAAACATCGGAGGCAAGCGTCATGAGCGAATCCAATGAAAAACAATCCCTGACACGCCGCCAATTCATCTTTCGCGGCGGCGCAGTTGCGGCGGGCTTGGCGGCCGCTCCGACCATCATCACGTCCCGCGCGTGGGGCGCGGCAAAACGCGCGCCGGCAAACGAGCGGCTCGTCATGGGAGTCATCGGCCTTGGCGGGCGCGGACGTTACGTCATGGGCGCCTTCCTGTCGCGTCCCGACGTACAGGTCGTCGGCGTTTGCGACGTCATCAAGGCGCGCCGTCTCCAGGGGCAGGACATCGTCAACAAGACCTACGGGAATCAGGATTGTAAAGCCTACATAGACATGCTCGAATTACTCGATCGCAAGGACATAGACATCGTTCTCATTGCGACCGGCGACAACTGGCATTCCGCGGCCTCCATCTTGGCCGCGCGCGCCGGAAAGGACATTTACTGCGAAAAACCGATGAGCGTGTGCATCTCGGAATCGCGTGCCGTCGCCGACACCATGCGGCGGCTCGGTCGCATCTACCAGTGCGGCACACAGCGACGGAGCGTCGGCCATTTCATCTTCGCGGCGAATCTGGCGCTCAGCGGAAAACTGGGCCGGATCAAGGAACTCCACGCCGAAGAGGCGAGCGGATTCCAGCAACTCTACGACACGACGCTGCCCGCCGAACCGGAGCCGCCCCGCGAGGAATTCGACTGGAACCGCTGGCTCGGCCCCGCCCAGTGGCGGCCGTTCAACTCGAAATATCACACGCGCGGATTCTGGAGCGCCCACACCGACTTCAGCGGCGGCTCCATTACCGAATGGGGCAGCCATACCGTGGATCTCTGCCAGTGGGCCAACAGTTCCGACGATACAAGCCCTGTCGAATTCTGGAAGGAAGGCGACCGATACATCGGGCGTTACGCAAACGGCACGAAATTGATCATTCGCACCGGTCTGCGTTTCGGTTCCTGTCCTGTTCGGTTCGAGGGCGAGGAGGGGTACGTTGAAACCGGCGATTCCGGCGAAATGGAAGTTTACCCGAAATCCCTGCTCGGAGAACGCAAATTCCTCGGCGGCTATCCCGCCGACGACCATGTCCGCGCCTTTCTCGAATGCGTCAAGACGCGCCAACAGACCGTGTCTAACGCGGAAGTGGCGCATCGTTCAATTACCGCCTGCCACGTGGCCAACATCTGCAAGCGCCTGGGACGTCCCATCAAATGGGATCCCGTCAAGGAAGAATGCATCGGCGACGACGAAGCCAACCGTTTGCGGTCGCGTGCATACCGCGAACCTTGGTATCTGTAAAAGCATGCACAGAGAGGTTGGGGCGAATGGGACCGTCTGTCTCGCCTATTCAGCCTTTGCTTTTCCAGATGCAGCGATAATTGAAACGCCGGTTCGGGGCGCTGTCGCCATTCACGCAGAGTGAAATCGGATCTTTCAGGTCGGCCGGATTGTCGCACCAGTGGAAATCGAAGGCGAAGGCCCGGCCTTTCAATCCCAGCAGATGGCGTGGAATGGCAATCTCGATCGCCTTGCCCGCATACCGGTACTCCAGCCGGGCCACCTCGGCCCATGGCTTGTCCGGCGATTTCGCGTCATAACGCATGAGCGATGTCGTTTTGTCGTCCGGAACGTTCTTGTTGACCAGAAAATCGTATCCGAACCAGCCGGTTGCATGGTTCTGGTCGGCGTCTATCAGCAGGAGCATCCAATGGGTGTCCGTGTGCGGGGTAAGCGGTTCGCGCGTTTCGGCATAACAATAAATGTTTTTCCGGTCCACGGCCATCTTGCACGTGACAATGTCATTCCGGCCCGAATTGTTCGTGTAATGAAGGCCGCCATACCCTTTGTAATCACGATGGAACGTGTCGCCGGCCGTGTCGCGATATTCGACCGGAACCGCTTTCCAATCCTCGAATGCACCGTCCATTTGCATCGTGTTCAGTCCGCGTAGTTCCGGAACGGGGCGGATGCCCTTGTAACGCCGGATATTCTGGGCCATTTGCATGTAATAATTGTCCGTATAGCCGTCTTTCATGGGCTGGATACAGCGGTTGAATTCGGCATTGTATTGGTCAACAAAGAAAAACGGCGACTGGCGCCTCATGAACGGGAACGATTTGCCCTCGCCGGGCTGATACTTGCCGGCGGTCCATTCATTCCAATCGTTGATGTAAAGAAACTGGGGGTTGGCTTTGATCGCCTCGTTCCACCGTTCCTGAAAATAGATGCCATAGCCTTCGGGATGTTCGACGGTCTTTCCCAGCCACGGCACATGCGTGGGCACGGGCAGATCGTATTCATTCAGTTCCGGCTCCCCATGCTCGCGCGTCCACGACTTGCCGGTCAAACTGGATGGATGCTGCGCGGGCGTCACCGCCGCTTCCTCTTTTTGGCCGTTGTGCGTCGAGACCAGCGCTTCCAGCGGCAGGGCCTTGACCCGCTCGTCCCCCATGTCATAGCCGAAACTCCACTTGTCTTCCGTGCCGATGAAGCGCTTGCCCGCCCACTCATAGTATCCCCACCACATGGTGCGCAGCGTGAAAAACACTTTCACCTCCTGCGTATAATCCGAATAGAATTCTTCGGTGTAGGCCGGATCCCCGTAATGCGGGTGGCCCGGATCCGTCTTGGCCGCGGGATCATAATGCGGATTGGGCTGTTTGATGCCTTGCCCGGTGGAATCCACATCTGGCCTGTCGTTGTAGAGCAGCAAGGGCTTTCCATCCCAGTAAAACCACAGATCCCTGTATTTTTCCGGCTTGTAGATCCGCTCATACAAGTCTTGGACCACCGCAATGACCGGGCCATTGAACGCCCAGAAGCAGAATTGCGGCACTTTGTTGCCTTCCGCCTTCATCTTCTGCATGACGGGAAACACGACGTCCCATTCGTCCCAGTAGCGGACCGCGTTCGTGACGTCCATGACCAGCACATCCACGCCGGCATCGGAAAGCATGGACATGTCCTTTCTTATCACATATTCGTCCTTGCTCAGGAAATAACCCATTTCCGGTTCGCCCCAGTGGTACGACCCCTCGGTCCAAAGCGGATGTTTCGCATCGAGGCGCGCATTCGGATCGGCGGCCAGCACCTTGGTCACATCGGCGGCATAGGGACTTTTCAATCCGGCCAGCGAATCGCTGTGCCATGTGATGTAAAAGATTCCCACGATCCGCCGCTGGTCGTTCTTGACCGGGCCCACGGTGGAAAAATCCGGCATGGTCCGGCCCAGCGCATCGGTTGCCACCCATGTGTCGGGATACAGGTCGCGATAGTACGGTTCCTCGGGACAAGCGGCATGCGCCATCAACGCAACCGCAACAGGGATCAAGAGGGTCATTTTTTTCATGAGAGGCGCCTTATCGGTCGGACCGCAAAACAAACCCAATCCACAAAACGGGAAAACACCGCGAAAAAGTCATTTCATCCCTTGCTTGGCGGCTGCTTGGGTGTGTGCAACGCCGGCGGCGGCGCCCGCGATCAGCCCCACGAGTCCGCCCGCGGCCAAGCCGGCTATGGGCGTTGCGACATGAAGCACCATGCCGAGTACAGCGCCTATGATTACGCCCGCCAATGCGCCGATGAGGGCATCGAGCATAAGATACGATTTGGACGGCGCCTTGAACAGATTCGCAATTTCAGGAATCTCCAGCGCAATGCTATCCTGTATCGGCTGCATCGATCCGATTTTGTTTTTACGGCAAACGGCATCGCGCGGGATACTGTTGTTTTCGATTGCCTTTCGAATCTGCTCGATGTCGGTGGATTCGAAAATCAACGATCCGAAACCGTCGAAAAACTGCCAGAGACTGGGCATATTGAAACGCCCGCGATACGCCGCGATGCGCTTGGCGCAATTTTCCTTCGCTAGGGACTCCGTCGCCGTTTCGTACAAGCGTTCAAGGTGGCGCAAACCGTGTTCGGCGCGTCCGTTGGCCCCCAAGGCAAACGCGAGGACATCGAGCACGGCCGGATCGTCGTGGCCGCCCGCCTCGTACGCAATCATTATATGTTCAAGGGCCTTGACGCTGTCCTGGCATTCGTCGGCCGCCTCAAGATAAACCCGCGCGATCAAACGGTTGGCCTCCGGATTTTTCGGATCGGCGGCCAGGATGCCTTCCAGCACGCCTTTGGCCTGATCGAAGGCGCGCTGCGATATCAGACGCAGCACATCCTGGAATTGCGGGGAACGGTCGGCCGGCGCGGCGGCTTTGGCATGCCCCGTGCCAGTGTCCGCGATAATGGTGGGTGCAAACGCGGAACCGGAATCGCTGGTCGTAATCTTGCAGCCCACGGCAACGTATTGCGGCTCAATCTTGAGCGTCATCGCGGCAATCGGTCCTTCCCGCACGACATTGATCGGGGTGTTCTGCACGGCAAGCCGTGTCACGGGCGCCAGCAGCGGCACGCCGTCCGGCGAAGCGATAGAAACCATCGAACCCGTGAAAAACGCACCACGCAGAACGTGGCCGGTTACGCACGTTTCCTCATGCGACACCGGGTTGACCGACTCGACAAAAAATTCGTTCTCGGCAGAGGGCATCGTGGCGGCCGGAGGAGTCGTGCCCGATGCCGCGCTTGCCCGGCGCGCCGCGGCCAGGCGTTCGCGCACTTCGCCCAGATTGCCCCCGGCCATCTGTTCCATGCGTTTGCAGGCCGCATCGGCCTCGTCGAGTCGGCCCATGCCGATCAGGCACAGCGCGATCTGCTGCGTGACCCGCCCGCTGTTGGGAAACGCCTCGTCAATCTGCGTCAACAGCGTATGAGCCTGAAGATATTGGCTGTTCTTGACCAACTCCGCCGCTTCGGCCAGCAAAGACTTCGCTTCTTCCTTGGTCATTTCCAATCTCCGCCCGCTTTGGGGCTGTCATAAAGCAACGCCTGTTCCCCGCTCCGTTTTCCACACTGCGTATAAATCGAATCCGAACAACAAACAATCCGATCCGGCAACGTCTCCCGTCCGGACGGGTTCCTCGTCACCGCCTCCACTATACCACGCCGGGCCCAAAAGGAAAACTTCAATATTCGGGCAAAAAGATCCGACGCAAACGGCCCGAAATGGGCCGGATGGGCTTTCCCCCTCCCCCATCCTACACCACGTTGCGCAATACGGGAAGGCGGCGAAGCACAAAATGGCTGGCCAGCAGGCTCAGCGGCAACGCCAGCCCGAACACAATCGCGAATTTGAGATAGGCGCTAATCCGGATCCCAAGCAGGAGGTATTGCAGCCAGACGACGATGGGTTGATGGACAATATAAATGCCGTATGAATTGACGGTGAACAGCCGGGTGGGATGGAAGGGCCGGTTGCACCACAAGCGAAAACCCGTGGCAAATGCGCCAAGCGCGCCCAGGGTTGCAAAGGCATGCAGAACGGCATTGCACAACATCAGCAACAGCGAACCCTCGACACGGACGCCGAAACGGGCGCGGAAAAACATCAGCCCCACGGAGGCGCCGCCAAAAAGACCCGCCCAAGCGGCCACGCGCCAAAGCGAACCGTTTGCCCATGTCCAACCGCGCATGGCCCCGTATACACCCAAAAAGAAATAGAAAACGTACAGCGCGCACCGCGAGGGCTGGTAAGCGAATAATTTGAATCCAAACACATGGGTCCACGAAGCGTAGCCGGCTACACGCATGGTTACCGCCAGCGCAAGCGCCGTCAACAGGCCGAACGCAAGAAGAAAAAGTGTCCGCGGCTCGGACGGCACGCCGGCAAAGGACGTTTTCCCACTGGTCAACCAGCGGTGCGCCGACCAAATGACGGCATACACCACGCAGAAGAAAAAAAGCACATAAAGGAACCATAAATGGGCCGGTCCGAGATCCTGCGTGAAATAGGTTCCGATCCAATAACGAAAATAGCCCGGTGAAACGGCGCCCAGTGCGCGGCGATCCAAGTAGAAATTGATCGGGATCAGCATAGTCACGCCGAATACAAACGGAATGAGCAAGCGCCTAGCCTTATCCGCCAAGAAAGGACCCGCGCCCCGTTTCTCAATGCTGGCCACGGCAAAGTGGCCGGAAATGTAGAACAACAACGGCAGCAGAAACAATTCGCTGGCAAAAACAAACACATCGAACAGGATCCCTGTCTCCCGATCGATAAAAAACCAACGGATGCGGGTCCTTTCGCCATAAATTGAGGAACAATGCCATATAACCACCAACAAAATGATGGCATCGCGGAAATGATCCCACGCATGGATACGCCGGCCGGCGTCTTCTTTCATGGAAGCGTTCATGCGCGATCCGAAGGATTCCTATTTTCCGTCCACGACACAAGGCGCCGCGGACCGGAGCCATGACAAATGCTTATTTGAGTTTTGGGCGAGACGATATCTATTTTGCGGAAACGATTCAAGGTGTGTATTTCCCGCTGTCCATGAGGCGTTTTTTTCGCGCGGCGATAAAGGCGTCGAGCACGGCGATGCGCATCTTGGCTCCGGCGGATTTGCCCGTGTAGCCATCGAAGACGCTGATATCTATTTTTCCGCGGCGGCGGCAATAGTACACCCAAACCGCAAAATGATAAAGCAAAACCGCCTCGATGGTTTCAACAACCGGTTTATTGGCCTGTCCGCGCTGTTGAAGGGTGTATTGCAGGTATCCTTTTCGCGCCAGTTCCACCGCGCGCGCTTCTTCCATGACGGGCGGAAAGCAATTTTCATCACAGGCGACGGGCGCCAGATCTTCCGCGCAATCGAGCAGGGAAAACGCGCCGGATATGGCCTCGACCGAAGCCCATACCGCGTTAGATCCCTTCTGCGACAGGGTTCTCAGGCAAATCGCATAGGCGGGCATCCAAAGGCGTTCCAAAAACGGCAGGATGCGTGTTGCCGGACATCCCGGCACGGCCACATGCACTTCCGGCGCGAGCAAGCCGAACGAATTGCGAAGCCGCGGACGGCGAATCCGGTTCGCCACCCGCTCCGCTCCGATGGGATGGGGCAGGCCGAGCGGGATCAATCGCGTCTCTTGTTCCGCGCCAAAAGGATGCGCCCATAAATGATTGACGCAAAGCCGATCGCCAACAAGCCGACGGCGCAGACAATGTTCACGATGGCGGCGCGTATATTGGTTTGTGCGGCCCAATAGGTGCCTGCCACCACCGGGGTCCCCACGGCCACGATGAACAGGCCCAAGGCGATATACGTCTCGCCGTCACGCTTTTCCATGCGAATGTTGACGTTTTTGTCCGAATCCGATGCCTTGATTTCACTCATGCCGTATATCCCATGAATTCGCGCAACCTCTCATTGGACGCCTCTGCGCACGTTGCGCACGCGCGCCCTTTTGCGGCCATGCCTCGATGCGCAAAGCATACCATGACGACCCCGTCCAATTACAGGGGAAAAAACCCGGTTCCGTCGCGATGGGTTATTCGCCGTTGGCCTCCTTGAGGGACTCGTCCTTGCGCAGAAGCAGGACCGCCTCGCGGATATGCTCATTCACGCCCATTTCGGCGGCTTTGCAGGCGCCGTGAATCGCGTTCGCAATCCCCCGCGCGGACGACGCCCCGTGGCAAATGATCACATTGCCATTCACGCCGAGCAGCGGCGCGCCAATATACTCGTTCGGGTCCACGGTTTGCTTAAGGCGGCGAAAGGCCCTCATGCTCAACAGGGCGCCGAATTTGCTCAGCCACGAGGAGGCGAGTTGTTCTTTGAGCAGACGCCCCATCAGCGACGCCACGGCTTCCGTGGTCTTCAGGAAAAGATTGCCGACGAATCCGTCGCACACCACCACGTCCGCCGCGCCGAGATAGACGGCCTTCGGCTCGACGTTGCCGACGAAATTGACATGCTGCGATTCACTGAGGATCCGATGGACCGTTTTGGCGATTTCATTGCCCTTGGCCTGCTCTTCGCCGATATTCAACAGGCCGACCCGAGGATTCTTCACGCCCAGCACCCGTTCAGAATAGACAATGCCCATCTCGGTGAATTCGCACAAATGCCGCGCCGTGCAATCCACGTTGGCGCCCAAATCAAGCACGAGGGCCGGGGTTTTCAATGTTGGCAGCGCCTGGCAAATCGCTGATCGCGCCACGCCGCGGATGGGCCCCAGCACCATGCGCGCGCCGATCATCACCGCGCCGGTATTGCCCGCGCTGACGACGCCGTCCACGCGGCCTTCCTTGGCCAAGCGCATGGCCACCAGCAGCGAGGAGTCGCGTTTCTGGCGCACGGCCTTGGCCGGGGTATCGGCCATCCCGATAACCTCAGAAGCGGGAACAATCGAGACGCGGTGCGGCTTGCGGTAGGCGGCCAAGGCGGGTTTCAATTCATGCGGATCGCCCACCAACAACACTTCCGTCCCCGTGGACATGCTGGCAATGACCGCGCCGTGCACTTCCACATAAGGCGCCCGATCGCACCCCATGGCATCCAAGGCTATTCGCATGGCGGATTCTCGGAAGGGGTCGGCTTGCGCGATCGCGCGGGCCGGTCGCCCTGAAATACAGTTGACGAAAACGAACGGGTCCCGCGGTTAATCGGATTCGGTCCCGATGACAAGGCGTTCCTTGTAATGGCCGCATTTCAGGCAAACGCGATGCGGCATGGTCTTCTCGCCGCAACTTGGACATTCAATGGCGTTGGCTGGGGTCATGGCATGATGCGAACGGCGCATGTTGCGCTTGGCCTTGCCCGTTCTTCTTTTTGGTACTGGCACGTTTTATTCCTCCGGACGATTGGGCTTCAGATTCGGGTACAGACTGGCCAATCCCGCCAAGCCCTTGCGATCCAATTCCTCTGTTGTACGGCAAGCGCACTTGCCGTGGTTCCAATTCATTCCGCAGCGCGGACACAGGCCCGCGCAATCGGAACGGCACAACGCCTTTGCCGGCGCCGCCAAAACAACTTCTTCCCAGACTTCCGGCGCCAGGTCAATTTCATTGCCCGTGAATGGATGGACCGTCTCGTCACCGGACATGCCATCCACTTCCATGCCGGGCGCAACCGGCGTCGCGCTTTCCACATAGGTCCAGCACACATCCGCGCTGAACAAATGGCGGGCATCCTCGAGGCATCGGTCGCATTTCAAATCAAACGCGCCCGATACCGTGCCGCGAAAAAGATATTCGCCGCCGGCTTCCGTCAAAACACCCGTAACCGAAACGGATCCCGGCAGTTGCTCTTCCACGCCTTCCGGCTGAAGATCCGCCGTGCTCAACGCAACATGTATATTCGCCCCGGAAGGCGTTATTGCCGACAACGACAGTCTAAGCCGATTCACGTCAACCGCCCTGAAGCCTTAAATAAACGGCCAATACCTTAGCAAATAACCGCCCACCCAGTCAAATTGGCAAGAAAAACAGCGGCTTGTACCCCTGCTGTTCCAGGAAACGGCCACGGAATAAAACCACAACATGTTTCCGTATCTTGTCATTGGCCGCTGTCATGGCCCATAATGCGCCGAGCGAAACGTTTTTTCTGTTTTGCGGACTACCCAACAGGTATCGAGGGAAAATTGCCGGTGAGAAGAACTTGGTTCCACGCCATGGTGCTGGCGGCAGGCCTTACAAGCGCGGCAGTCGCAACGCAGGACAAGCCCCCCGTGGAAATGACCGCGAAAAGCGTCCTACTGGTCACAGGCCAGGATTATCCGGGGCACAAATGGCAGGAAACCGCGCCCGTTCTGGCCGAATTGTTACGGGAAGATGCACGTCTCCGCGTGACGGTGACAGAAGATCCAAAATCGCTTGCATCGTCCGATCTCGGCCAATACGATGCCATCGTCCTGCATTTCATGAACTGGGAACAGCCCGATCCCGGTCCGGATGCCCGTGCAAATCTCAGGCGGTTCGTGGAAGACGGCAAGGGGCTTATGCTGGTCCATTTCGCGTGCGGCGCGTTTCAGGAATGGCCGGAATTCAAGGAATTGGCGGGGCGTGTGTGGGATCCCAAACTGCGCGGTCACGATCCCTTCGGCACGTTCCGCGTGGACATTGTCAACAAAACGCATCCCATTACAAAGGAATTGGATGCCTTTGATACGACGGATGAACTGTACACCTGTCTCGCGGGCGATCGCCCCATCGAGGTGCTGGCAACGGCGCGATCGAAGGTGGACGGCAAGGATTATCCCATGGCGTTTGCGTTTGCATACGGAAAAGGCCGTGTGTTTCATTGTCCGCTCGGACACGACACGGGCGCCTTCCAGAATCGCGGCGCGGCCGAATTGATGCGACGGGGTTGCGCGTGGGCGGCGGGGCTGGAACCGTTCGACGACGAAAAAGCAAAGGGAAAATAACCGGGAGGAAACCAACATGATCGAACTGGGCATGCACACGGACAACTGGCGTCCCCTGAGCGGCAATTTCAAACAAGCCGCTGAAACCGCCGTCAAATACGGCCTGAAACACCTTGAATTCGCGGCCATCCACGGCCAGTATTTCATCCAGGCGATGGGGTATGAACCGGGCATTTCGCTCCAGTCCAATCCGCGCGCGCTCAAGCGATTTTGCGACGAACGCGGGTTGAAGATTTCGCAGATTGACGGTTCGTATCCCCTAATGGGGCCGGACGGCTCGGCGTTCGGCGTGCAATATGTCCAGCAATCCATTCGGTTCGCCGCCGAGTTGGATTGCCCCATGGTGGATACGGTGGACGGCGCATTCGAAATCGAAGGCTACACGCGCGAAGAAGTTTTCCGCATTACTTGCGACAATTACCGCCAGGTGTTGCCATGGGCCGAAGACTACCGCGTCGTCATCAACGTCGAGCCGCACGGTCCGTACACGAACGACATTGACTTCATGCTCCGGCTTTTCCGGCATTTCGATTCCGAATGGCTGCGCTGCAATTTCGATACGGGCAACACCTTCATCGCGGGCCATAATCCCTTGGATTACCTGAAAGCGCTTCGCCCGTACGTCTCGCATTGCCATATCAAGGACGTGAGCGCCGGTCTGGCCGCCGCGGTGCGCGGCGAGGAAACCGGAATCGCTTGCAGCGAAACGCCCATCGGCGGCGGTGTCAATGCGGACAACATCAGAAATTGCCTGGCCTTTCTCAAGGAAACGAGCTGGGACGGCGTTGTGTCGCTCGAATGCTACGGCGCGGACGACAACATCCGGCAAAGCGTCGAATTCCTCCGGCCCCTTGTGTGACGGAGAGCTGCCCCGGCCCATTTCGTCCACTGTGTCCGCGTCGTCCACGCTCCATCCACGCTCGCGAAACATGGTTTGATTGCCTTGCGGCCCGCGGCTACAATGCCCATGTGAACGGCTTTTACGTTGGCCATGACGGTTACGGGAGGATCCAGCATGCGCGATACGGGGATTTCACGACGGTATTTTCTGATGGGAGCGACAATGGCCGCGGGAAGTTTCGCCGCCGGTTCGGCGGCCGCCACGCCCCGGCGAAAGCGGCGCA
Source organism: Candidatus Hydrogenedentota bacterium (assembly GCA_035450225.1). Classification (NCBI taxonomy): domain Bacteria; kingdom Pseudomonadati; phylum Candidatus Hydrogenedentota; species Candidatus Hydrogenedentota bacterium. The sequence goes on along the minus strand of DAOTMJ010000023.1, from coordinate 9,893 downwards.
AGGTTTCGCCGAACGAGAAACTCAACATCGCCGGCATCGGCATCGGCGGCATGGGCGGCGTTGACTTGGACAATCTCAAGAGCGAGAACATCGTCGCATTGTGCGATGTGGACGACGCCTACGCCGCGAAAGTATATGAACGTTACCCGAATGCCAAGCGATACCGGGATTTCCGCGTCATGCTCGAAAAGCAGAAGGACATTGACGCGGTGACCATCGCCACGCCGGATCATTTGCACGCGGTGATTTCGATGGCCGCGATCCAACTGGGCAAGCATGTCTATTGTCAAAAACCGTTGACGCATTCGGTGTATGAGGCTCGCATGGTGGCCAAGGCGGCGCGCGAGGCAAAAGTCGCCACGCAGATGGGCAACCAAGGCCAAGCCTCCGAGGAAGCCCGCGTGCTGTATGAACTCATCCATGGTGGGGCCATCGGAACCGTGCGCGAGATCCACGGATGGTGCAACCGAAATCCCTCCATTTCGCCGCGCGGCATGCCTCGGCCGGAAGGATCGTCGCCCGTGCCGGACACGCTCGACTGGGATCTCTGGCTCGGCCCGGCGCCGTTCCGTCCCTACGTCGAACATGCCTACAATCCATTCGTATGGCGCGGTTGGTGGGATTTCGGCACCGGTGTGCTGGGCGACATCGGCTGCCACAATTTCTCCGCCATTTTCAAAACTTTGAAACTGGGCCCCCCCTCTTGCGTCGAAGCCACCTCAACCGCCGCGCAATGTCCGCCGGAAGTCAACAACGAAAGCGCGCCGACGGCGTCCATCGTCCGGTTCGAGTTTCCCGCATTGGGGGACCGCCCCGCCGTGACGCTGACGTGGTGGGACGGCGGCCTTATGCCGTGGCGTCCCAAAGAACTGGAACCGGAACGGCAGATGGGCGGCGGCGACGGTATGCTCTACATCGGCGACAAGGGAAAAATTCTCAACCACCGCCTAATCCCTGAAACGCGCATGAAGGAATACGGCGCTCCGCCCAAAATCCTCCCGCGTTCGCCGGGCCACTATCAAGAGTGGATCAATGCGTGCAAGGGCGGCGACCCGGCCGGATCGAATTTCGATTTCGCGGGACCGCTGACCGAGGCCGTCCTGCTCGGCAACATCGCGATTCGCACGGGAAAGAAAATTTGCTGGGACAGCGAAACCATGACGATTACGAACGTGCCTGAGGCCAACGCGCTGATCAATCCGCCCTACCGGGAAGGCTGGTCGCTCGGCGTATGACGGGATTAGCGAAAATCCGTATGAAATGTGGACGGGGATAGACCGATGGGTCATTTTTCATGGATAGACGGCAGTATCGTGGGCGTGTACCTGCTGCTGACGATGGCGGCGGGTATCGCCGTGCGTAAGTACGTCGGCAAAGTCGAGCATTTCCTCATCGCCGGGCACCAGATGGACTTGTACCTCGGCATCGCGTCGCTCGCGGCCACGGAATTCGGCATCGTCACCTGCATGTATGCGGCCCAAAACGGGTACGACAAGGGTTTCGCGGGCGCGACGCCCGGCATCCTCTACGCGGCGGCCATGTTGTTCGTCGGACTGACCGGATTCTGCGTAAAACCATTGCGCGACGCGGGCGTCATGACTATTCCGGAATTGTTCGATAAACGATTCGGATCGCGCGTGCGATGGTTGAGCGGCGTGGTCATTGTGCTGGGCGGCCTGTTGAACATGGGCGTGTTCCTGCGGACGGGCGGCGAGTTTCTGGTCACGGTCTGCGGGCTGCATGTGGGCTACCTCGAAATAACGATGACCCTGCTTTTGGTTATGGTCGCCGTATACACCATCCTGGGCGGATTGTTGTCGGTGCTGGTCACGGATTTCCTCCAATTCATCGTCATGAGCGTCGGTCTGATTGCGGTGACTGTGCTCCTGCTGGTCAATGTGGGCTGGGGCGCGATGGTAAAAGCCGTGGAAATGAACTACGGCGCGGGCGGATTCAACCCCTTTGTCAACGAAACGATGGGGTGGCCTTACGTCGTCTTCAATCTGATGTTGAACCTTGCGGCGGTCATGACATGGCAGACGACCATCCAACGCTTGCTTGCCGCCAAGGACACCAAGACCGGCCAGCAGGTCTACACGCGCACGAGTTTCTTCTTTATTTGCCGGTTCCTGATACCGGGAATCTGGGGCGTGGCCGCCCTCGCGACGATTCCGGCAGCGGCGCTGAACGGCAACACCCTCCAGGCCATGCCGATGCTGCTGGCCACGGTGGTGCCCGTCGGTCTCATGGGATTGGTGGTCGCCGCAATGCTTGCCGCCGACATGTCCACCGATTCAGCCTACATGCTGACGTGGAGCAGCGTGATTTACAACGATATCCTCGGACCGTTCCGCAAGTCGAAATGGTCCGAGAAACGCGGCCTGTTGTGGAACCGTTGCATCGTGGCGTGCATCGGCGTCTTCCTGCTCATTTACGGCCTTTGGTATCCGTTGAAAGGCGATCTGTGGACCTATTTGGGCGTAACGGGCACGATTTACCTGTCCAGCATGTCCACGCTGCTCATCGCGTGTTGTTACTGGAAACGCGCGAACAACTGGGGAGCGACAGCGGCTATTATCTTCGGGGCAGCGATTCCCGTTGGATTTCTCGTCATCGAACAAGTGCCGGCCACGGCGCATATCGCCAAGGTCATCGGGCCTTATTATTCCGGCATTGCGACATATCTCATAGCCGGAGCCGCGATGGTTGTCGGCTCGTTGCTGAAACCGTGCCCTCGGGCACAATAAGACGCATGGGACGCATGGAGTGGATATGATTCACTGGTTCTGGGCCGGCTTGACCGGCGCCGCGCTGCTCTGGTACTCGACGGTTACCGTGTATGTCGCGGTAAAAGGCGCGATCAATATTCGGGACATGCTGGCGCGGCTCTCAAAGGAAAACGAAGAAGGGTGACACCCGCGGTATCGTTCCGATCATGACCCTTTCATCCTTCCTCCTTCCGCATTTTCGGCGCCCACGCCACGCGGCGCTCTGTGCTTTCATCTTCTTGCTTGCCGCTGAAGCCCTTGCCGCAGACGAAAAAAACACGGAACTTCTTTGTATTCGCAACCGTCCGCTGGTCCCCGTTGCCTTGAACAAGGTAGAGCCTTATTACATGCTCTTGGATCTTTCCATTCCACAAACGGTGATCGCGCGTGAAGTCGCCGATTACCTTGGCCTCGATACAACTTCCGGCGCATCCACCAATACACGCAAAGTTCTTCTCGATTCTTTTCGCTGCGGAGAACGCCCGGCCGTTGCCAGCGAATGCGTCGTCATGGATCTCGCCCCGTTATGCGGCCTGTTGGGAGCGACCGTGGCCGGTATCGTCAATCCACGGGTGTTCGGCCCGGAAATTGACCTGGATCTAGGCCGCGGCGCTTTTAGAATCCGTAAGGCCGACGCCGCGGTCCTGAAGGATGATCATGACCCGCGAATTGTCAAAATAACCCGCGTGGATGACAGAATCTCCGTTCCCGTGCTCCTGGAAGGAACGACGGTGCGATCCGCCGTGCTCGACACCACATTCGGCGGGACAATCGCCATCCCGGAATCACTTTTGGCCGAACTGGGCATCGTACTTGGAAATATACCTAAACTGGCGGTGCGATCCGCACCGGGTGAAGTTGACGATTCCGTTGGACGTGTCCAAATCCGTCTGAAAAGCGTGCGTGTGGGCACTGCGGAAATCCGCCATCCCCTATGCGCCATCGAACCCGGCCAACATCCCATCCGAATCGGCGCCGGTTTCTTGAGACATGTCCACGCCACAATCCACTTCGATCAAGGATGGCTCCGTCTTGAGCCGCATTCCCCTTCCCCCCCGTCCGATGGGCCCATCATCGGCTGCGGACTGGGCCTTGCATCGTTCCACAACGGCCTTTGGACGCTCTGGATTGCACTGAATTCGCCCGCCGACCGTGCAGGCATCCCACCGGGATCCACGCTTATCTCCGTCAACGGCAAGGACATGGAAGGGGCTTCCCATGCCGAGGCATTCGCCGCGCTGCCTTCGGAGGAAGGCAAGGAGGCGGAAATCGTCATTTCTCACGGCAAGGAAGTCCAAACCGTCACCTTGAAGGCTGAAACACTGCTGTAACCGTCACGCCGCATTCAGGTATAATCCGCGTTTTGCCGGGAACGGATGGCCGTTGCCGGAATCCCAAGCCATAACACTTGGAGGAAACAGGCGTGAAAATAGGTATTCGCATGGCAGGATCAATGATCCTGGCCGTTTTGTTGGCCTTTGGCGCAGGAGCAGCGCCCGCAAAATCCCCCGCGTCAAAACCGGCGGCCAAGAAGACTACTCCGGCCAAGGCAAAGCCCAAACTCGATGCAAACGGAATGACCGAAGAAGACGCGAAGTTGTGGGCCTTGCGTGATCATTACCGGTTTGGTTCGGACAATGGGCAAATCTATTACGCGGTCGAAAACGCGGAGTGGACCCTGGACATGCCGGGCGCGGGCCACGTCATCGAAAACGCGGGATTCCGCATCGCTTTCGCCGACGGGTCCACATGGAACGCGCAGACGTTGGGCAAGGCCGAAAGTCTGCGCGAAACCTTTTCCGACGATTTGGGCCATGGCACGGTCTTTACCAGCCAGTTTCCGGTGAAAGACGGCCTTGTCGTGCGCCACAGCATGTCCATATACAAGGACCGCCCCTTTATTCTGGTGCGTCTGGCCATCGGCAACACCGGCGACAAACCGGTCGAAATCAAAAGCCTTGCCCCTGCCGTCCTGGGACCGTCCGGTATCGGCAAATTGAGCGCGGAGACGAAAATCGCCGCACGGCGCACCCGAATCTCCGGGGGACATGCCGTCTTCGATAAATCCGCGCCCTCCATTCTGAACGTATTTGAAGATCCGGCCCACAAATTCTGCCTCTCTTTCGGCGTGGCGCCCGGCGGCATTGCCGAATCGAGCGCCGAAGTTTCCCGGGGCGCGGACTCTTGGCAAGGCGAAGTGGTCTGCGTCTATTCCCCGTCCATCCGCATCGAACCCGGCCAGAAACTGTCCAGCGATCCCGTCTGGCTGACCTATCGTACGACAAGTCCGGCCGAGATTGACCAGAATTATGCTTGGGTGGCCAGCCGCCTGCCTCACGCGGAAATGCACAAGGAACTTCCCCGCGCTTGGATTTCCACGGACAAGGGCGATCCGGAATCCAAATTGATCGAAACAGTCAAGGCATGGGAAGGATCCGGCGTGAAACATGCGCTCGTTCCCGAACACTGGGAAGGTCGTCCCGGCTCCATGGAAGGCTGCACGCCCGCCTACCCCAAGGACATGTCCAAAACGGCCAAGGAATTGTCCGGCTTGGGCATGCAGCCGGGACTCACGATCGATCCGCTTATGACGCTCGGTGGTAGCGACGATTGGACCTTCACGGCTTCCGACGGCGCCCGCTGGATTAATCTATCGAATCCGGATGGACGGAAATATGCCGTCGGCCGTCTGAAAAAGACCGTGGCGTGGGGGTATCGTTTTTTTGTCGTACCACCGTCGAATATCCCCGACGAAGCACTGAAAAAATTCAACCTGACACGCGCCCAGGCCGCCGTGTTGGCCATGCAGGTCATGCAGGAGGCGGCCGAAGGGCGTCCCGTCGCGGCCTCTTCCGCCTGCGCCCTCCCCGCAACCCTCGATGCGTGGCTCGAAGCCGCCGCCGCCACGGGACGCATGACCGAGTTTGGCGTATCGCCGGGCGCGGTTCGCCTGGTGTCCACCGACGGCACGTCCGTCGAAGACGCGCTGGCCGCGGCCTTGGTCCTTTTTTCCTCCCCCATCGAATGCACCGGCAAACCATCGAAGGGCATCCTGAAAGCATTGTCGCAGGCCGTCGAAACGGGACGTACGTACGCCCGCCCCGTTGACGCATCGCACACCGGTCCCAAACTCTGGATGACTGCAATCGCCCGCGCACAAGAAGGCGTCGAAACCCATTCCGTCATCGCCTTTCCCGGCGCTCCGCCATGGAAACTGGCCGATCTTCTTCTCGAAAAAACAGACGGAAAGATTGTCTGGCACGCCGCGGACGGAAAAGACGAAGCCCCCGACATTGCCATCTCGAATGGAAACGATCTTGCGGTGTATGGCGTGTCGTCCAAACCGGCATTTCCCGCACTACTGGGCGCCTCCACCGGACCGTGCCTGCTTTTCGACGATCTCAAGCAGGTGGCATGGAAAGACGACAAAAACATTTTGACCGCTCTGTTTGAAGGGAAAAACAAGGTCAAAGCCACCGCCTATGTCGAAATCCCGGAAGGATACACACTCAAGTCCGGCAAAGTCGGAGAAACTCCCATCGCAAAGAAAAACAGCGGTTCCCGGCTGGCCCTCCCCGTCGAACCGGGCCGTCCAACCCGCATCGAACTGGAATTTTCAAAAAAATAGGGCAATCCATCCATTTGATGGAATGATCGAGGCCGGATTGCCTTGGGGTAACGGCATGCGAGTTTTGTTGAACGCATTGCAGGCAGGCAACCGCAGCGGCACGGGGCGTTACGTGGCCGAACTGGCGCGCAGACTGCCGGGCCGCGCTAAGGACGTCGAACTGCGCGTGCTGTGGCCCCGGCATGTGCCGTTGCCGCCGGCCAGCCTGCCCGACTTTTTCGAACAGGTCGAGGCAGGCAATCCGCTGGCGCGCGTATATGTCGATCAAATCCTTGTGCATTCGCATGCGCGGAGGTTTGGCGCGGATTTGGTCCACTATCCCGCCAATATAGGCCCGCTTTTTCCGCCGGGCAGGACCGTATTGACCATCCACGACCTGACGTATTTCCACCATCCCGAATGGTTCCGCCGCAACCGGGCCGCCTATTACCGGTTCGCCACACGATGGAGCGCCCGCCACGCCAACGCGATCATCGTGGATTCACAAGCGACCGCCGACGATTGCCGCGCCTTTCTGGGCTTGGGCGAAGAAAATATGGCGATCGTGCCCTTGGGGGTGGGCGATGAGTTTCGCCCCGTTTCGTCTGAACAGCAGGCTACGGCGCGGACATGGTATCGCCTGCCGGATCAGTTCATTCTTTATGCCGGCACGATGGAGCCGCGCAAGAATCTGGTCCGCCTGATTGCCGCGTGGGATCGCATTGCGGATGCGTGCCCATACGACCTTGTCTTGGCCGGACGGGACGGCTGGAAAACCGGGCCGATCCGCGCGGCGGCCGCCGCATCGCTTCATCCGCGGCGCATCCATTTTCCCGGCTTTATCGCGAACGACGATTTACCCGCGTTGTATTCGGCTGCGCGCGTGTTGGCATGGCCAAGCCTGTTCGAGGGATTCGGGTTGCCGCCGCTCGAAGCCATGGCCTGCGGAACGCCCGTTGTCGTGTCGAACCGTTCGAGTCTTCCCGAAGTTGTGGCGGATGCGGGTCTATTGGTTGATCCGGACGATGTTGAAGCCTTGTCGGCCGCCCTGTTCGATGCCGCCACCGACGAATCGCTCAGAAACCGCCTGATCCTGTCTGGACAGGCCCGCGCACAAGGATTCACATGGAATCGAACCGCCGAAATGACTTTGCAAATTTACCGGGAACAGATGAAATGAAACGGTTACGGCGTAAAACGCTGGACGCCGGTGTCCATCAAATGGCCCGGCATTTCAAGGAGGAAATCGGTCATGTGTTTCCAAAATTTGAAGGCGATCTTTTTTGTCGTTCTTATGTTTGGATCCGCCCTTGCCCAGGAGGCGGACGTTTCCGTGGATCCCGTGACCCGCTTTATTCACATCGTGTATGCGGTTCCCGCGGATGCGCCGGACGCGGCCTCCCTTGTTTGCACATGGTCCCCGCCGGATGCCGGCGACTGGCGGCCGGCTAAAGTGATGCCGCTTCTGTCCGAAACAGGGCTTGAACTGGTCTCGGGCGAAGAATGGAAGGAATGGATTCAGGGCCGGATAGTCGAACGGCGCGCGGCGGGGCTTCGCCGGACCCTCGTGTTCAACCCCTATCCGGACGCACAGATTGACGGCAAAGTAGACATTGACCTGCGGATTGTATTGGAGGGAACAAATCCGAAGGAACTGCTTCGCTCGCGGATTCTTGCGGACAATTCGGATGTGGTCTACATGGAAGACTGGATGGGTGTCCTGCAGAAAGATTTCGTGGTCGCCGATGGATCGCGTCCCGAAGGCAAGTGGGTCTATGGCGCGCCGGATAAACCGGACAGCGCCATTTCCGGCGGCCGGGCGCTGTACGGCGCCTCGCCATCCGGCATGCCGTTGCCGCAACTGTCGTTCATGCCGGGATTGAAAGGGCATTACGCGATCTTCGTGTGCACGCCGGCGTCGTGCGGCATGAAGGTGCGCCTGACGGGAGACGAACGCTACGACTCGCTTGCCTCGCGGTTTCCCGCCGAGGAAATTCTGTGGCGATGGACACGCATGGAACATCAGGGGGTTGTCATGCGGCAGCCGCATCACTATACGGGCTACACGCCCGGCGCCATGGATTACATCAAGTTCGTGCCGTTGTCCGGCGAACTCGCCGCAAAGATGGATGAACCGTATGTCGGCGTCGCGGACAAGCGAATCGCCGGATACTGGGAGCCGTACTCATGGGCGTTCGTCGAGGATATTCACGAGAACCTTCAGCACCGCGAGCCGCTCCTGGCCTACAAACAGGCAGGCATACCCCTTGTGGATACGCAACTTGGGCGTTTCGGCATGAAATCCGTCTATGAAACCGACCTGACGGATCGCCTGATCTACTCGACCATCGGCGACCCCATCGGCGAAGTGTCACAACCGAAGACGGACAATGTCGGCCGGATGCAGCAGTTCACGACGACGGTTTCGACGGAGGTGCGTTATGCGCGCGATCTCGGCCTGCAATGGCACGCCAACTTCGGCGCCAGCAATTGCTATCCCGGATCGCCGCTGCAGGGGGATTTCTCGAAAAACCATCCGGAATGGATACGTGGATCGGCCTTGCGTTTCGAGGCGCCGGAAGTGCGCGAGTATGCCTTGTCGCTCTATCGCGAGTCGCTCGAACTCGGCGCCATGGGCGTTTCGATAGACTTCTGCCGGTATCCGGAAACCATTGACGCCGTCGAAACGTGCAACACGTTTCTGCAGGCGCTCCACGCGATCACGGAGGAATTCGGGCAGGCTCGCGGCGTGCATGTTCCGGTCTTGGCGCGCTTTCCCGGGACCGGCGTTCGGCGGAGCGAATTGTTCGACTACCGCACGTGGGCGCGTCCACCGGATGGTTCCGCACCATGGGTGGATTACCTGTGCCCAAGCAATATCCAAGGCAAGCAACTCGATATTGACGCGGCGCCTTATCTCGCCGCCGTCGAGGGAACCCCTTGCCAAGTGTTGCCGTGCATGGACGGTCTGGGATGGGGCCTTCCGATGCCGGGGCCGTTTCTCTGGCGCGTGATGCGGTTATATGAAGCGGGCGCGCCGGGATTGTACATTTATCAGGCGGACGCGCGCGTCATGGGCGCACCCATGCACCAGCGGACGATGCGTCTGTTGTCGAGTTCAAGCGCGATCCGGCGATGGTGGGACGAGGACGCCCGCCTGCGTCCGTTGCGCAGCAAACGTATCTCAATCACCCCCCCTTCGGAACTTCCCGGTTATCACGGATGGGAGCGCCTGCGGGTATGGGTTGACGGAACAGCATTGGGCGAAATGGAGACATGGCTCGACGGCCAACTCGTGAATCGCATGCCGGGGCCGCCGTATCTGCTCGGAACCGAAGATGACGCCTCGGACAAAGTGATACCTTCCGGCGATCACACTCTCAAAATCCGCGTCAAGGACGGCGAAGGCTGGCTTGAACAGGAATTTTCCATCCGGGGCGCGTAGTCCGAACACCTCAACGAACTCCCCGATCCCCGGCTAAGAAAAATCCCGTTGGCGGGATCTTGTTGGCTTCATT